>NZ_JAXRUU010000014.1:0-55548 GCF_034497445.1 Halorubrum sp. AD140 | reverse complement strand
CTCGTGCCTGCGATGCTTGGGGGGTCGGGAGAGGCCGAGCTAGTCTCACCCGTTTTGAGTCCATCAGGACGGTAGCTGGTTGGCCGAGCGGTGAGCCAGTTGAGCCGGTGTGTGCATACCGGCCCGCCCCGCCCACCGCGACTAGCTGACGAGAACTCGGAGAGTAGAGCGGTATGAACCAGAATTTATACGGTTTGGTCTTCAGGAAGCCGTATGAACACTGAATCGCTTGGTAAGCGCCGTGATTTTCGGTCGTTATTTGATGAACTTGACGGCGTAGCCCTCTGGACAGCGTCCGAGCCCGGGAAATTCGAGTACATCAGTGCTGGCTTCGAAGAGATCTGGGGGATCCCGCCCGATGAAATCAAAGACGACATCAATACACTGATCGAGACAATTCACCCCGACGACCGAGAGCGTGTTCGCGCAAACATCGAGGCGTCAACCTGCGAACTTCGTGATACGGAGTATGAAGGGCGCGTCGTTCGTCCAGATGGCTCGATCCGATGGACGCTCAATCGGCAAGTCATCCTCCAGGATGAGGCGGGGAATGTCTCGGAGATCGTCGGCATTTCCACCGATATCACGGATCAAAAACGCCGCGAGCAAGAGCTTGAACTGTTGAATCGGATCGTTCGACACGATATTCGTAACGATATGGGGGTCGTCCTTGGCTGGGCAGAAATGCTCGACGACCACATCGACGACGAGAGCCGCGAATACCTACAGAAGATCCTCGCCAGCGGGGAACACGTCGTTGAACTGACCGAGGTTGCGCGTGAGTACGTGGAAACGGTGGTCTCGGATGAAACGCTCACCGTGGAACCCGTGTCACTGCGTTCGGTCTTGGAAACCGAGCTGTCGCTTCGCAAGGAATCCTTCCCGGAGGCAGAGTTCATACTGGAGACTTCGCCGCCTGATGTGGAGGTCGCTGCCAACAGTATGCTCGGTTCGGTCTTCCGTAACCTCCTCAACAACGCTGTCCAGCATAACGATGCGGAGACTCCTCATATCGAGATTTCGTGTGCGGTCCGCGACAACGAAGTGGAAGTTCGCATCGCCGACAACGGGCCCGGAATCCCCGACGATCACAAAGACACTGTGTTCGGAAAAGGGGAACGGGGGCTCGGAAGTCCCGGCACGGGAATCGGGCTCTATCTCGTTGACACGCTTGTCACTGAATACGGGGGCGAGATCTGGGTGGAAGACAACGAGCCGACAGGTGCCGTTTTCATTCTCGAATTACCACTCGCTGGCTGAGCCGAAGGAAAGAGCCCTATCTGGGTGCTGTTCGGTTATTTCTCCCCCTTTGAACGATGCGGCTCTGTTGAAATCCTCTTGTTCAGACACAAAACAAGCTGAAACAGCCTATCGTTTAGCTCTGTGTACTGAGTGACTCGTGAACCCTCTCTAGTCAGCACATACTCCAAAATATATCACCACTCAAGGATTTCAACAGAGCCATGGAATACTGTGTATCGGTCAATACGGAACGAACAAGTAACAATAGACCAGTAAGACGTGTGAGTATGGCTCGAAGTCTGTGGGAGGTGTTCCACTCACTGCTAGACCGGAGTGGTGGGGGTAGTGAGGACGCCGAGGAAGACGACAGTGGCTTCCTGCCGTCTCCCATCGATCTATCTATCCGGGATTCGCACGGCGGTTCTGACGTCGAGATCGACAGGGAGCTCAACAAAATCAACGAACGAGCGCGCGAACTCGTAGAGAAGCGACATGAAGACTAAGCAGCTCTTGTGACTAATCTGGTCACGTAAACGGCAGAGGAAGGAACGCTAAACTGTTGCTGAATACAATTTCTATATTCAGCACAACCACGAAAACATATCACTGATTGAGGATTTTATCAGAGCCAACGATGCCTTCCTCTGGTTTCGAGGTTCGGTTAAATTCGGCGGAGATGTAAACATTCGCTTGCCCCTCTTTCGTAACTTAACAGGGATTTATTGAGCTGATATTACTCTCTATCGGCTGGCCGGTGTGTACGATACGGCTCGCACCGCTCGCCGCATTCCGCCCTCCGCGTCGCTCGCGACCGACCATTCCGGGCGGTCTGCCTACAGTAGCGGGCGGACTGCCGGGCTAAAGTGAATGTGCCCTCGGCGCCAGCGCTTCACCCGTTCGGGTCCTGCGGACCTCGGCAACGCCGACCGCGACGGACGTGGTTGCGTCGCGGCGAACGGGGAATGCGCTGGCCGCTCGCTTCGGGCGGGTCGGCGCGCGGTGCTGGTTGGGGGCACCGCAGGCGGGCGCGCACTCGCTCGCGCCCGGGAGGGCGCTCGCGATGGCGCGAGCGAGCGCGCGCAGATGGATCTGTCGGTCGGTGTCGTCGAGGAAACCCGCGATGTAAGAGCATCGCGGGGGTGGCCCGTGAGCGCCTTCGGATCAGTGAGATCCAATGTCTAGTACCAACTCGAGTCGCAAGGTCGTTACGGTGGATGAACAGGCATTCGAGAATGCGGGTGAGCAGGCAGTCGATGAAGACGGCTTCCCGGTCGTCGATGAGACGCCGACGTTCGAGGCCGCGGTCGAGCAGGAAACGCAGGCAAAGGTGGATGCGAATCACCCGTACGGGATCGCAGACACGAGCGACGAGCGGATTCACGGTGTCACTCTCGAACAGGAAGAGCGCATTCGAGCGCGAGATGCCGAACTGGAGCACATCAGGGCCCAGGCCGAACTCGGGACGCAGGACGGTCGGGAGCAACGCACGCGAGAGGTCGCCGCCCAAGGGAGCAAGGAACGCCAGCAGGAGTTCCAGAAACGTGCCGCGAGCGTGGACCCGATGGCTGACCCCGAACAGGATGATCCCAGAGCGGAACTCTCACAGGATGAACTGGCGACGGTGAACATGGAGGCAGACCGACTCGCGACGCGGTTGGATGGCTGGGCGCGGGCGGCGATCAGTCGACGGCTAGCCGAAGCGGTCGTCGAGGGCACGGATATGACGAGTGCGGTCGTGCGGGTGTTCGAGGAGTTGCAGACAGCCCCGGGTGGCACCGTGCCCATCGGAAAACTCGAAGACGTCGATCGTAAAGAGGTGAGCATCGAGGGTCGTGTGAGCGTGCTTTGGGAACCGTCGAGTCCAGCCATTCAACAAGTTGGACTCATCGAAGACGAGAGTGGGAAAACGAAGCTAACGTCGTGGGTCGCGAGTGACCAACCCTGGATCGAAGAAGGCGAGCGCGTTCGTATTCACGGAGCGGCGAAGAACTGGTACGACGGACGCGTCTCGGTGGCGCTGACCGGGTGGAGCACCGTCATGTTCCCAGAGCGCGGTCAGTGGTGGGAGTAGCCGATCAGCGGGACTTTCTTTTTTGCTGTGTGCCGGACCGACCCAGACCCCGCCTCCCCACCCTCCGCTCCCGGCCTCCCTCTGGTCGGCCGGCAGCCACAACCGTACTCATAGTTTTGAAATCCAACAGCGAGATTTCGAGGAGAACATCCTCGCAGCTATGTGAGGTAATAATATAAACCTGACAACGCTCATCTACAAGTACTACCACGAGATAATTTCCCCAGGAAACTATTTGTTCCTCGACTGCGTAACACCCAGTATGACCGAAACGTGGGACGACGTCAATGAGCAAGTCAAAGCGGACTGGAAAGACGACACCACACCGTTCGAGCGGGTGTACGAAATTGTCGAACAGACCCACGACGGGCAGTCGGCGGCCGAGATTGCCGACCGTGCCCTCGTGAGCGAGCCAACCGCACGTCGACACTGCAAGACCCTCGTGAACACCGGGTTCGCCGAGACGGAACAGGAGGGCCAAACAACGATATACAAGCGCAACAGCGACCGGATCTTGATGTCCCGGATCCGCGAGCTGCGTGAGGATGTCGATCGACCGGAGTTGCTCGACAGCATCAAAGAGATGAAGGCCGAGATACGTCGCTACGAGGACCGCTACGACGTGGTGTCGCCGGAGGAACTCGCCCAACAACTCGACGCCGACGAGACGGAAGGATGGGACGACCTGGCAGCATGGCGCACGACGCGGCAGAATCTCGCCGTCGTGCAAGCCGCACTCGCCTACGACGAGGCCAGCCATCAGCTCGCCGTATGAGTGAGGACGACCGCGCCGGCGAGTTCGGGGCGACCTATCTGCCGGCGCTCCAGCGGATTCGTGATCTCTGGCTCGAACTCGAGCCGTTGGTCGACGCCACGGCGTACGACGACGTCGTCGCCCCCACGGAACTACAGATCAGTCTCAGTGATGGGCTCGGCGACGCCGACAGCGCTCGGCTCGATATCCAGTGGAGCGAACTGGGGATGTATTCGTTCCACTACGTCGATAGCGAGCACGTCAATTGGCGCTTCGATCGCCACCCGAACACACACTCTCCCGAGATTCATTTCCACCGGCCGCCTGAAGCCGCGACAGCTGACGCCGAACCGTCCTGTATCGACGTGACCGAGGTGTCACTCGTGACGCGTGCCGTGCATGCGATGTGGCGGGCAGCGTACGAGAACGACGATATCGACCAGCTGAATAGCGCCTCAAACCCGCCGTGAGGCAGCATTATCGCGTGGTTCGGTCAACCACATCGATCCTCTGTTCGTGAGCGGCTTCGACATCCGAGTAGAGTGCCAACGCGTGCTTGATTAAGCGACGGTCGTCCGGACGTTCAAAAGTGAAGCCGACAGAAGCTATGAGCTAACCAATCCACAACCGATATTCTGACTTCGAGGAACTGCGGCCGACCGGCGAGGCGTCCCACATTCCGGACACGAGGCTGGCGATGGGTGTGAAGGTGCCCCCCGGCGGCAACGCGTCGCGACGAGCGCTGGTGGCTACCCCGATGCGCCGACGACCACCGACGGCGAGTGTCGGTCCTGTGGGACGTCAGTCCCGGACGGCCAGACGAAATGCCGGTTCTGTCTCACCAACCATCTCGGGAGTGACGCGACTAGCACGAACGAGCCAGCGTCGACGACATTCCTCGGCATCGTCCACCTAGTCGTCGAGTCGACCACGTTCTACGGCGCCATAGCGAAGGGCGGCGCCGCGGCGAACCTCCTCTCTGCCAACGAGGCGGAGCCGGCCGTCGACGACTACACACTCATCTACGACCTCGACGAGGCGCCGGCGCGCCAGCTGGCCGAGCAATGGCCCTCGCTCCCCGGCGCGGTACAGGCGTCGTCAGCGGCAGGAGAGGAGCTTCTCAGTGCCGCCCGTGCACGGACAGGGTGGCACGGGCAGGAAGCGTCGGAGCGTCAGGAACAGGCCCCGACGCGGCTCTTCGACCAGCGAGGGAACGGCATCCGCGACACGTCACGGCTCACTGAGGTCCTCGACGACGACGACGACGCGGTGTGGCTGGTTCCAGCGATGGCGCTAACCAAATCCGCTGGCGAGGCTGCGGCTGATCGCCAGGTGTCGTCGGTACCGACAACTCAGGAACTCGACTGTCAAACCTGTGGACGGAGGACCGACCATCGGTTCAAGACCCACGAGTCGGTCCCGCATGAGGCGTGGACGGGGCAACCGATCTGGGAATGCCGGGTGTGTGGCTCGGCTCGCTACGGACCCCGTCCCGAGTAGGGCCAGTGCTGGGCGTCGGTTAACCAACAGTCTGGGAGTACCGTCGAGGTTCGTTGGTTAAGGTCGTGATATCCTGCAAGCCCGACGCCGGTCTCGATGGCGAGTCTTTCCGCGCCGGCGAGCGGTGAGGCGCTTCCGATGGAGCAAGAGTTCAAACAGGGCTACCGGATGCATCGTATACTCAGTAATCTCAACCGACTCGACGTCGACCGATTGGACGACGCGGATCGAGAGCGAGTCGAGACCGCGAGAGACCTCCTGGAAGAGGTGAGCCTTCTCACGCGGCCGGGCGACGGAGCCGGGGCGGACGCGCACGCAGATTCCTAACTGGAATCGCCGACCACGCCCAAGGTGGCACCTCTCATGTTGGTTTATCGCCCCCGACAGGGGTGCGAAGGCGACCCCGTGACGTCCAGATATGGCGACACTACAAGCTGCAACGACGTCGACTGGCGCGGTGGTATCGGATCCGCAGGCAGTCCGTGAGCTCTGTGAGAGCTACTGCTTCGGGACCCTCGACTGGGAGGTTACCGAAGACGGGGAACTCACCATCTGGGGGTATGACGACTTCGAGGTGTACAAGGCGCGGGAGAACGGCCTCCCGGACTACGAGGGTGGCATCGTAACCCACGAGTTCTTGCGAAAACTCGCCGACCATATCGAAGCCAACGAGGAACTCGATATCCAGACAGCGGGGTTCACGACGTGCCGCTTCCTTGTGCTGGCGAATCGGTACGTCGTTCGCGACGGGGAAGTCCGCTACGTAGGTCTACGGCTCTTTCTGGGTGTTTCGGAGTTCCGCTGCAATATCTGGCCCTAACGTTACATCAGAAATATAATCATTAACGCCGATGTCAAATTCGTTGATTGAAATCCCACACTTCTGATAGGTTTGAATAGCGAATGCAGTTCCCCAAAGTGTCTCAACATCTCTCCCCTCTGCAGTCTTTTTCATGGCGAAGTCGTTCGTGGTCAACACTGACCGTTCTGATCGTTCTGCTGCGATGACTCCAGTCCAATCGTGTACGCTTAACTTATTTGGAATCTTAGCGCGAGCATCTTCCAAATCAATTTTGTGTACTGAAAGCCACTCAGGAGTGTTTTCAACAGGATGGTACGGAAGAAATTCTTGCTCCCAGATTCGCCGGCTCGTAACCAATTGGTAGTCCACGTCCCACACTTCGGGGCCGTGGAACCATCCAGCGTTCGCAAATGCGGAGAGGACGGAATTGTCCAATACGAGCCAAGGCCTATCCATCGTTCAGATCCACGCCGGAGTGGAGATCACTGACAGATTGAGGCCCGTAGCGAGGGGTGATATCATAACTCTCCAATAGCTGCTTGAATTCGACTTGGGAGAGTCCTGCTAGTTCAGCACCCCGACCGATAGAGATATCGGCGTAGACATAACAGAGCATCGCTCCCTCTTGACGAGCGATGTCATATGCCTCTGAGGCGGTTACCTCGTCAGCAGATAGAACTTGTGCCCCGCTCTCGGTGATGGGGACAATCACTTCGAGAGCCCGGATGAGATCCATCGCAACGAGTTCAAAATCACCGGTCCCGTCGTTCTTCTCCTGTTTCACTTCTCGATACAGGCGGAAGAAGAGCGCGGTGAGTGCTGAAAAGAGTTTACTCTTCTCTGAATGCTCAATACTGTCCTCAGTAACATCCTCAAATGCGACGTTACAAGCTTGGAGAACTGGGAGAACAATAAGCCAGTCTCCACCTTCACGAGTATGGAAGGCAGTTTTCGCTACCTTGGTCATTACCTGCGAAAAGAGTTCGGTAAGATAGCTTTCGATCCACTGTTGACCAAACGGTAACAGAGCCGCAAGAGTATCTGCTTGGCCAAACTCATCTTTGTAGTGCTCTTCAATTACGGTGACTGATTCCTCGAAGCGCTCTTCCGGTGGCATGGCGAGGACATCGTCGATGACGGTTTCGAGGAATACGTCCGGATCATCAAACGAGGCCTTGACAGCAGCCTCAAACTGATCTTGGACAGATGAAAACGACTGGAAGGGATCATTACGTTTATCGGGACCGCTAGGTCCATTCGGACCAGAAATTTCCCCTCCGACCATATCTACCTAGAAAATCAGGCCCCCACGTACGAATATCTGTCGCAGAGAGGAGTTTGGCCGTCAATCCACCTAAAAACAGAGATTATCCGCGAATAGGCCGAATTGGAGCTCTCGAGACATAGGTGCAGAAAAGACGGAAACAGATCGTCAGTTCAGGACACGTCAGATGCTCCTGACGAGACGAGGACAGATCCCTCGAGTCCGACGAGAGTTATCGTGTGATGTCTATCCAGACCGGCGGGGAGTGAGGCGCTTCCAATGAATCCAGATGTCGAACAAGGATATCGGCTGCACTGTGTGCTCAGCAATCTCAACTGGATCGAGACTGCCGGACTCGACGACGCAGATCAAGAGCGAAACGAGGCAGCGAGGATCCTTCTCCAGAACGTGAGTCTGCTCTCACACCCGCAACACAGTGGGGACGTCGATACACAAGTCGAGTCCTGAGCGGCGTCGCAACGAGGATTTGGCTAGATCGCTTCGGAGAATGTGTATCGCCCCCAAGAAGGGGTGGGGCAGACCAGTCCCGGATGGTCTCCGTGGGGGAAAACAGATGCAGGCAAGTTCGATAGCGACCTGGTGGGCCCTCTAAGACAACCAGTCGGTATCAGAAGGTGATGAGCCGTGACTGAACTCACAAAAACGCTGGAATTGAAACTGGTAGACCCGAACGCACACAAGCGGGAGAAGCTCCGTGAGATGCGGGCGGCCTACCAGCAGGCGCTTCAAGAGGCCTTCGACGCGAGCTGTACCACACTATCGGAAGCGAACGACATCGTGGTTGATTACCAACTGAGCAGTTACGCGAAGAACGCCCTGAATCGGTATGTCCCACAGCTAACGACGACCTATGGGGCAGGTGAACTCAGTGACCATCATCCTGTTCGCTTCACGAACGAGGGAGTGAAAATCGACCACAAGCCCGAAAACGCGATAGAGTGGTACGTCAAAATCCCACACCACGAGGACTACCATCTCTGGGTACCAGCACAGGCGAACCCTGAGCAACGGGACTGGCTTGAAGTCGTGATTGCTGGTGACGCAGACGTGGGGGAAGGTCGCTTGATCCAGCGGGATGGGACGTGGTATTTCCATCTCACCGCGAGCCGCGACGTCCCGCTCAGCTCAGAAGTTTCTGCCGAAGAAGGCACCCCCATCGGCGTCGATATTGGAGAAGCAAGTCTCGTCACGGTGTGTCACCGCGACGAGCATGGTTCCCCGACAAACCCTGAACTTTGGACGGATGAGGGAAAGACGGTACGTCTACTCCGCAAGCGCTACTTCACCACGATGTGGCGACTCCAAAGTCGCGAGAGCGAACGAATTGCAGATATCTTTGGCGACGAGTCGTGGGCGCAAATAGACGATATCCTCCACACCGTCACCAGGGAGATGGTGGAGTACGCTGAGTCAGTCGAGACGCCGGTTCTCGTGCTCGAGGATTTCACCTACATCCAAGAATCGGCGCGGAGTGTGACGGTGGTACAATCGTGAGAGAAAAAATTAGTCCCAGTAGCAGCCGCGTATAAATCAGTCCCAGTAGCAGCCGCCTATGTATCACCCGCGCGCGGGGCTGCTTTGTCACTGTCACTCGCTGACCAACCGACAGCGGCGCATCTCATACAATTCCCAGTCCGTTTGCTAGTGTGAGGCTGGCGATAACCGCAAATCCACTTGAGGCCAGTCCATTCTTTACGGATTGCCGCCGAAGCCTACTGCTGAAGTCATCAAACCCTTGATCAGAGAGTACTAGCGGCGTCTCGTCGCTTCCCCGGAGTACGGGGGTGTCCTGATCCATCGTGACTTCTCCGTAGACGGCCAGGACCTCGCCGTCGAGGATGGTTCTTGCCTCGAAATACTCGCCGTCAGGGATCTCTTCGGAGGCATCTACATCGAAGATGTACTTCATAGTGGGAATGGGGTTGACAGCCCAGTTTTCCTTCAGATGGATGTACTTTGATCTCCAGCTACGCTTCGACAGAGAGGTTGATACGGTCCAATCCGGAGACACTGTTGTAATATCGGTGCTGTCGTGGGTCTCGACCAACCAGTCTGTGTCGATACGAATCTCGCGCCGACCGTCGTCAATCAAAAACGTCCCGGACTCGATCCCGGATGCATACGTAATCATATTCATATCCGCTCCGGGCTCTTCGGCATCAAGATTGTAGTTATGTGACTCAGATTCCTTGAGCCGCCACACGTACGCACCAATCGACTCCGCGTCATCGATCGGGAAAGAGTTGCTTAGTGGCGGAGAGTCCCTGACGTGAATCGTCCCCTCTATAGCGATGGTCTCGCCATCGACGAGCGTTGGTGGACTTTCGTCTTCAGATGCCGACACTGATCGGCAGAGTATTCTGGCGGTGATAGCTTGGTATCCAAACCACAAAGAGCTAGCAAGTAGAATTATCCCGATAATAGTCCTCACCGCTTCAACCATATCCGTCTGCACCGCTTGGGTGTACTTTATATATCGGGGTTAGGATCAACTCGAAGAGAACTCGTTCGGCCAGTTCACATCACCCGTCCTTTGTACAACCAGCGTTACCCTCATTTTGTGTCTGAAAAGAGGGTTTCAACAGAACCAGATAATTACGACTGGGATACGAACGGAAATGTGATGCCCTCCATCCGATCCATTCTAGTCAGCCTTCTCATTGGTCTCGTCCACGCGGGAACCCTCATCGTTGTGGCACTGGCACTCGGTTATTCAATCGGCCCATCGGAGTACACAAGTCTCGGGATGGGGTGGCGCTATGGTGGTCTCGTTGTCATGGCTGCTGCTCCAGTGTGGCTTGTGCTCCGGTATCGAATTTTCGCCCCACTGCTCGCCCTCACGCTAACCACTGGCTACGTGCTCGGGATGGAACTCACGCCACCAGGGCCGACCTTCAGTGATGTCGCAGAGTTGGAACGCCTTGCTGAACCGACCGGTATCATCGTCGTCGAGAACGGGCTGTATATCGTCCGGTATATGCTGAATGCCTCTATCTGGCTGGTTGGATTCTTGTTTCTCGGTCTGGTGGAATACACTGTTCGTACCGGGTGGAAGCGGCTTCCAGCAGTACCATCACTGCCTGCACTAATTTCGATCCCTGCGTCACGGGGGCAGGCGGTACGCGTCGCTACGGTTGGTGGCGTACTCCACGCAGCCGTGATGCTGTGGTTTGCACTCCGACTTGGTCTCACCGTTTCGGGTGAGTTCAGCTGGCTCATGTACATCAGTAGTACCCTTGGGATGTGGGTACTCGCTGCTGTTCCACTGTATCTCTTAGTTCGCCATCTTGTGGTTGCGCCAGCGACAGTCCTCACCGTGTTCATGCTGCTCACCGTACAGGCGGAGTTCACAGCCAGTCCCGATGACCCCCACGCACTGTACTTCGGTGCGTGGTTTCTCTACCTCGGTCTGCTTCTCGTTGTGACAGGTATCGAGGTCGGGCTTCGCCGGCTGCAGATCGGGCAACGATTGCGCACGATGACGTAGTCACGCTTCGGATCTAATGGGTGAAAAACAGCGGAACGCTGAAAGCGATGTACGTGCCAGATTCATGTTGTACTGAAGGGAGTCATAGGGACAATCTGCGTTTGATCTTACGAATTGTTTAACTGTTCCAGCAGAGGTTTCGGATCCATGGCCGCACTAATAGATCACATTCTGGATTCGGAGTTGTCCGAAACAAAAGCAAAGAGCTATCGAAATGGGTTTACAGCAGCCTTGGTTACTGGGTTCAGCGTTCTGTCGTATCAGTATTGGTCGGTTGGGGAGCTCTCTGTAGAGATGATGGCTGTGTTCTTTTCAACAGCGTTCGTATTCGTTCTGTCCCAATACGTGTATCAGCAGGAGTGAAAGCCACTATGAACGAAACTATTTTTTGTGGTTACTACGCGACTAACTTACATCCTCTATCGCTTAATAAATCCGGTAGTTTACATAATCTCTCGGGGAATGTCAGCATATGACTCGGGGTCTCTGTCATCGATACGGTCCTGGTGCTCTGCCGTACGCTTCTCGTCGTGATGTTGGCGGTGGAATTGCGATGGCCGCGACTGGGCTTTTGGCAGCAGTTTTGTGGTTCAGTGGGGGTGGAATTCTGCTCGCTGCTGGAGTCGGTACTGGAACGCTTGGATTTTTCTTCAGCGTCGGCCTACTGTTTCTTCCGCTTGTGATTCTAACCTCGTTTATTCTCGGGTTCGTTCTCTGGGGCAAGTACTATCCAGAAGAAAACAGGCGTGTCTACGGCTCCCTGTATGGCGGGTTTACAGCCCTCAGTAGTCTTTGCGTTGGAGCTCTTGCCCCAGCGTTATTACTTGCGGTCTCAAACGTAACCAGCGGCGATATGGCAGTGGGTGAGGGATTGGTCTTTTTCGTGTTACTCCTCCCTGCTGGATCCCTGTTCGCCGTTATTGCAGCCGGGTGGCTTGTGGTTCCCCTCGGAATGTTCGGCGGCTGGTATCACGAACGCGCAAAAGGCGTTCCGTAGAAACACTCACTCGATTGGACTACTCATGATCTCGCGTGAAACCCTACAGGACGATCGTCCACCGTCTAAGACGATCGCGGTCATCGTTGCGAATGCACTGCCGCTCGTTGGCGTGGTTGCTCTGGGGTGGAATCTCGCAGCACTCGTCTTTCTCTACTGGTTTGAGCTCGGGATCGTTTCATTTTGGGTACTAGTGAAAGCGCTGTTTGCCGGTCGACCGTCGGAATTTGATTCTGATCCGCTGATCGGTGGAGCGCTGGCAAGCAAGCGGACGGCAATCTCGATTCCGTTTACCGATCTCGGGATTCGACTTTCCACGCTACCAGTCCTCGTCGTCGCCGCCCCTATCCTCGCACTCGTCTGGTTCTTTGTAGGAGTCACGACCGTTGGTGTGATCGGTTCTGAAACGCTTGATCCGAGCGCGCTGGAGCTGGTAGTGCTTTCTTCGTTCGGTATCTTTCTCAGCGAAGGAGCATCGACACTCGTTGAATATTTTCACCGAGAAGGATACCGTGATCACAGTGCCCAGACGGCGATCCAAGGCATCTTTATGCGGGGTGCGGTGATCGGAATCGGCGGGCTACTCACGGCGACGTTCATTGGACTCACCACGGATTCGGTTTCGGGTGATGATCCGATTACGGCTGTCGATCCGACAGTTGTTGGTCTCCCAATCCTGGTTGGAATCGTTTTCGTGAAATTCAGCTTCGATCTCGGTGGGCTGTACCGCGACCGACTCGCCGCCTTCGACGAATCGACTTCGTTCGAACTTGGCTGGGCTTACGAGCCACCGACTCACAATTCGATCGAATCGGTGGAGAGAGTGGCCGAGCGAGTGCGGCCGTCGGTTCTCGGCAGACTGTTCGGTGGCCTTTCACCCGCAAACGTTCGATGCCATCCAGGTTCGTTGGCCGTCGGCGGATTCATCCTGCTGATTTCGTTGCTCTTCGCTATGGGTCGCGCCTGGGATATTGTTCTCGCGCTCGTCGGTGTCAGTCTCGTCACTCCAGTTGGGCTTCTCACGATTGACTACGGGTTGCGGTACGGCGGCGTTGAATACCGCGTGTCCGAAAACAGAGACGCGATTGTCGCGTACGATCGACTGTTCCGGACGCGACTGTGGCGGATCGAATCGTGGGACGAACACGGCTTGCGTGTCGAACGGAATCGGCTCCACAGGTGGCTTGACACGTCGACGGTCGTCATCGAATGTGCTGATCAAGAACTTTGGATCCCACATATCCATAACCCGAAATCGATCCTCGATGTGTTCGACCGGCGTGCTAACGGTATTTGAAGCTGTTATCAAAAGTTTGGGCTTCGTTCAACAGGACCGGAAGAGCTGGCTCTGTTGAAATCCTATTCTTCAAACATATTCTCGCCTGAAACAGCCGATCAATGAGAGCTGCGAATCTATTGTCCCGAAGGTTCTATTATCAAACCAATCAGAGTAGTAGATATGGATACCAGCCCCTCCCCTGAGAGCATATTCGGTATGCTCGTTTACTTCCTCTTTTTACTCGTAGCAGTGTTTCTCGGCCCACTCGAAGCAGTACTGGGTTTGGGACTGTATTGGCTATTCAGAGACGACGAGGACCAGAGTCAGACACCAAGTTGAGCATCGTTACCCGTTCCACTAGTTCTGACAGGACTTCCCTGTGTTGAGCAATCCGTGAGTCTCCTCTACTGAGCAATCGGGGGGTGTAAAACTATCAACTGCTGAGTATTTCAACAAAGCCGAAGAGCTTTTTTTTGCCAGTCAATGCGTCGGGATATGCTTCTCGTCGGCAGTGACGACGGCGTCCATGCCGTAACCGACATCCAGAGCAGCAATCCGGATGTCGCACAGGTCCAAGAAGGGGGACAAGTGATGCGAGTTGAGACGGTTGACGCGGTCGATGGTGTACTCGCTGCGACCACGACAGGCCTGTACTACTCTCTCGACGGCTCCGAGTGGATCGATCTGGACGTTCCCGCGGGTGAGGTGTACAGCGTCGGAGCGAGCACCGACCGGCTCTACGCCGGAACGCGGCCGGCGCGCCTCTACGCGGCCGATCTCCCGCCGAATGGCGGCCTCGGTGAGGACGTGGTGTGGCAGGAACTGGACGCGTTCACGGCACTCGACGACCGTGACGACTGGGGCACCGATCGACACGACGGCGTCGCGCAAGTCCGGGACGTTCGCGCTTCAACCGGTGTCTCTGACCGCCTCGTCGTCGCCGTGGAAGTCGGCGGCGTCTACGTCAGTAACGACAGCGGCGAAACGTGGAAGGATCGACGCGTCACGGGATTTGACGCGCCCCATCTCGACGACGTCCACCACATCGAAGTTGCGGGCTCGGATGTCTGGATCGCGGCGACTGGGAGTGGACTCTACCGCACAACGGACGCCGGCCAGTCGTGGACTCGACTGGACGCCGGCCACCGACAGACGTACTTCCGAGAATCCCTCGCACACGATGATCACCTGTACGCTGGCGGCTCACCGTCGCCACCCGGCGGCTGGCTGAACGACCGTGACCACGCGTTGTTCGAATCGGTCGATGGCAACACTTTCAGGTCGGTGACATCGCCGACGCCCAGCGAAGTCGCAGTCGGCTGGTGTACTCACGGCTCCGACGCGTATGCCGTCACGAACCGTGGGACGCTACTCCGAAAGTGCGGTGAGGACGGCACCTGGGAGACCGTCGGGAACGTGCCAGTCGCCGAATCCGTCCACGGCCGCACACAACCGCTCGTCTGGTTCGCGGACAACTGACCAGTAGTGTTTCCGGACCGAACTGCGTGGACACCGGCTACATTATTTACGGAGAGTCGAGGAGAAAGCCTCGCCCTTCCACCCGGGGAGGATGTCAAACTGACCGATAGCGGTTCGGTCCCGACAGAGCCGGTCGTGAGCGGAGTGATCATCATCGATGCGATTCAAGGAAACTGAATCCTTATCACGACTCCCAGTTCACGAAAGGATTCCTTGGACGTAGATGTGTGCGTACGCGCTTGCCCACACGATCGAGAGTAGTTCACCGACACTGGACGAGATCATACTCAACACGGGATACACAAACGTTAGTCCTGTTTCGGGCTGGGGAAGAACTGTTGGGAGATAGAGACTGACTGCACTTCCAATAGCGATCACTGCGATAAGCATGAACTTTCGTCGGTAGTGCGTCGTGATACGCCAGCTCACCCGTAAGGATTTGAGAGGGCCGTACTGGCCGATGACACATGCCTCAGGTGCAAACCAGAACTTGAACAGGAGAAACAGAAGCGGTACGGCGAACACGATCCCGCCGACCGCTGCAGCGACGGGGAAACCTACCATCTCCACCGGCGTCCCCGGGAGTACGCCGATCAACAGGATTAGCGGCGCTGACACGAAGAACGGCATTGTCATTACCGAAAACACGACGAGAAGGATAACGCCCACTAACGCTGGTGTGCGGGCGATGCTTCGACGCAATCCTTCACGTCTCGTGATGGGGTTGCCGGTCAGTTCGCCGGCGACGATCGTTCCTATGTAGGCGCGGATCGAGATGATGAACGCGAACGCCGTCACGGCCTCGACCACGCCGATTACGGGCATTGGGAGCACGGTGATAATGTCCGTTTCGAGCAGCCGGTTGACCAGGATAACCACGCCGGCAAAGACGAGGATCGACGGATAGGACTGAAACAGGCGAACCGACCAGACGAGCGCGTCGAGGACGGTTCGATTGGTTGTGGTCGTCTCGATGTTGCGGCATTCGAGACACCCGCAACCATCGACATCATCCCGAGCCTTAATCGTCGGTGTCACGTCACACATAGTCGTGTCGTCACCGGTAGAAGTGCTCCGAACCGGTGTGTCGGTATGTTCACTCATTCGGCGGTGACGAACTGGGAGATGGATTCGCCGGCGGCAAGCAGGATGGATGGGGGACCGAGTAGCGAGGCAAAGGATTTGAACGCCCGTTTGAGACTCGGTCGATCATCCTCGGTGCCGAGAAAGAGCAGCGTTGGGTCTTCCGAGACGACGTACACGCTCATTTCACGGCCTTTCTCCGAGTAGCAGGTGTCCGTGACTTCGATCACACCGGCCGATTCGAGGTTCTCCAAGTGGTAGTGGACGTTCTGGACGCTCTGGTCGAGTTGATCAGCGATCCGCGAGGGGGTCGCCGGTGTCTCGTTGAGCAGACCGAAGATCTCGTAAGCGGTATCCGAGGATAACGCTTCGATCACGTCGCGTGTCGCGTCATCGTCGAGACTCAGTACGGCAGGATTGTCACTTCGTTCGACGGCGGCGTCCGTTTGTGTCGGGAAGAGTCGTGCCATAGGTGTGGGTAGCTTCTGTGGATGTCGGTTGCGGGGGTGTAGTTCGGCTGTGGGCTGTTCGAAACTGTCGTTCCTACTTATTGGTCGGTGGTTATGTTGATTCCGGGGCAGCGGGCGAGAGCGCGATCAACCGCATATAGTAGGCTGTGTACACCGTATAGAAGTACGCAAATCCGACCGTCGAAAGGACGATCCCGATCGGGAGTAGGAAAGCGATCGGAATGCCAAGGTCGATCGGTACTACGCCAGTCGGCCCAGTGTCCGTCATCGTCAACTGAAGCAAGTATTCGGGGATGAAGAAGACGTTCAGCAGGACGAGCCATGCGACCGAGAATCCGGCGACGCTTTTGAGGTTTGAGCGGACGAGTCCGATGCTTCTCCGGAACGCGTCAGTAACGCTCTCGTTTTCAATGACGATCGCGGCGTCGTAAAACTGCACGAACATAATGACGACGAGGATCGACACCAGCCAGAGCAGCAACGAGGCGACGCCCGCAGCGAACGCAGCCATCTCGTGAATCGCGGCAAGCGCCATCGTTCCGATTCCGAGGACGAACCCGACGAATCCAAGTCCGATAGCGGTCCCAAAGACGATCAGTACGAACAAGACAGTTGCAAGGAGAAGTCGAATGTAATGTGTTCGAGCGGCAGTGAAAAAGCCGGTGAGCGACGCGTCTGTGCCGTCGATCGCAGCCTGGGCAGTGCCGATAAACCCGCCGAGAACGAATGGGAAGACGAGCAGCCACGCGAGTGACGTGCCTGCCGAGATGAATGGTGATTCGATCAGGTAATCGAGGTATTGTAGTTGGCTGCCGCCCCCGACGAGGAGACCGGCGACGAGCAGGATTGGATTTGCGCGAAGGGCGGTAAATCCGTCTTTGAATGCGGAGACTATGACCATCGCATCCACTGCTTCCCACGGCCACATCTTAGGTCGAACGGAGTATCAAAACCAGATTTAAGGCTCTGTTGAAATCCTTCAGCCCTGACAGGAACCCTGTGCTGAATAGACTGCGCGAATCTTGTATCGACGTAGGGTAAATCCGAGTAAACAGTATCTGCTGAGGCTCTTCAGACACAGCTGTCGGTGGGAGTATAAATTCGTATTTCGTCGGTAGTGATGAGGACGTGATGGTCCCAGATTTGTGTGCCTAGATATGGACGACCAGCTGTCCATCGGAGGTTCTCTAACGCATCAACATTGACCCAGTCGTAGAGTGTCGTGGGTTTCTCGAACACGTCGATGTTAGCAGCTTGGAATGCGTCTATCACTGCTTCACCCTTTTTTCCGGTACTACTGATTGAGTATGGTTGTAACAGGGTGAAATTGCTCTCGCTGTGTGGTGGTAGGGAGGGCATAATGAATGTAGTAACTGAATACATAAAACATAATGGTTCTCAACTTTCACAGTTGTTCTTATAAATAAGGTGAATATTGGAATAGCCCGTCTGGTAGTATCAGCGGTCTACTGTATAGAATCTCTGTATGTAGCACGACGGCAGAAATATATCATCACTTGAGGATTTCAACAGAGCCAGATTTAACCATTTTGAGGCCTTGTAACGCCTGTTTCGCACACACGACGCAAAGGACAAATTCGATTTGAGCTATCGAGATATTAAAACACTCTGCCAAGCGATACCTGGATACTCGTGAGAACACGTCAGTATCGGATAGTGCTCGAACAGTTCTGTGAGAGAAAGCCATTCCGAATCCCACCGGTAACCGGCAGACGTAGCAGATGAGTGCGGGATATACTCGACGGGCGCTGTTGACGACACTCGGGGCGATGGGCGTCACGAGTGTCGCTGGCTGTCTTTCATCGGGGAATAGTCGTTTTCGGTTGAGTGCTTATCCAGTAGAGAATCCATACGAGAAGTTCCTGCGGACAGATCTGACGGCACAGCGAGCGCAGTTCGCTATCGATTATCCCGACGAGTACAAGCGCACCGTCTATGAGGAACTGTTTGCGAGTGGCTCCGTAACGGTGCTGAACTACGAACTAACCTACGAGTACGAGTTCGGCTCGGAACAACGGGAACAGCCACAGTTCACGACAGACGGTGATCAGTATTACCGGATCCACGTTGATACAGTTCGAACTGTCGAACGTGACTGGTGGGAATTCTATCTTGATCTTCAGGATACAGAATCGTCCGACGGTGCCGATCCAGCAACGGTACCGATCACGTCACTGTCCGATCGTGATCAGCAGATACTGGAGCACGCGATGGAAGCCGCCGCTGCGGATCGAGACCCCGCGATCGATGTCGGTGATCAGGACCCCGGTTCACGCGGTGTCACATATCACGACCACCTCGATGCCGACAAAAGCGATCTCGTCCCATCACCCCCGTTCGAATATCTCCAACACAACGACCATCTGTTTCAAGCCCGGGCTGAGCAGGATACCATCTCCGTCACCGAACGGACGTTCACCGCCGAGCAGATCGGTGACTCTCAATCTGAATACGAGCAACACGTCCACGACACTGTTCTCGAAGTCGACTTTTCGACGGTCTCGCTCTCAAGTAAGGCGACGGACGTACTCGACACGGCAACAGATGGGCGACCAGTCTCGGGATTCTACGAAGAGTCGCCACCGATGTCGGACGGACTCGATGTAGTCCTCACACAGCTCAACGCTGCCGACCACGTACGCGAACACAGCGAGTATGCGGAGTATACGACGTTTCCGAATCTGTATGCGATCTACGACGAGAGTTGGTACGAATTCGAGTTAGCCGTCTATCCGTGAGTAAAAGCCACACTATTTGATAGTTTTTGACTCAGTTGCGATCCGCACAAGGAAATCATCCATTTATGACGTTTTCAATGATGAACGTACCGATGAGGTAAATTGGAAGCAAGAAAATGATCAAGAGAATGGGGATTACGATAAATTCGGGTGTATTCCCATCTCCCGTTTCGTATATGAGTGCCGCTAAAAGAAACACGATTAGGGCGAGAAACAGTTCTGTTCGATCCATCTCATCACACTAATCTTGAGTACGTGTTAGTGTTTTTCGATCGTTAGTGGGATTTCAACAATTTAATCCGCTCTACCTTCGATTCCTGAGCGCCGCTGTCAGCGCCCGAAATTGTCCCCACCCGTTGTATCGGAGTGCTGCTGGCAAGCGGCGACGTGCTCCATCAAGTGCTGTCCGCAGGGCAGCCGAGGCGTTCTCAAAGATTCCGGGTCCGTGGCCGACGAGGATTTGTTGTGGAGACAGCCCCTCGAACACCTGGTGGGGTGGTGTGAACCGACACAGCAGGTCCATCCCGAGTCGCTCCTCACCCACGGTGAACAGCGGTGCAGTCCCGAGTACGTCAGGAACATACAGCGTTCGATCAGTCGCACGGTAGGCAATCGCTTCAGACCACCCCGGGAACGGGCGGCAACGATGTAACTCAAATCCGGACGTACCGACTGTATTCGTCTCCGGTTCGATCGGAGCGTCGAGCTGAGATGCCGCCCGGGTGAGCCACGGGGGACAGTATACTGGGACATCGTGACGCATCGCGAGAATTTCGGCGTCACGGACGTGGTAGTTCGAGCAAACGATCACGCCGCGTACGTCCCCAGGCGTCGCAAGTGCCCCGTCGATCGCCGGCGAGTCGAGCGGATCGATAAGCCACACGCCACCATCAGCTCCAACCACAGCGTGACTCATCCGACGACCGGCTTCGTTGGGATGTGTATGCCAGCCGAGCCCGGTCTCGTACCGGTCGACGATTTCGTACGTCGAAGAGGGCTGGCGGTCGTAAATCGCTATCGTCAGCTCTCGGGGAACACCGTATCCGGGTCCCGACCGTCAAACGGGCCGACCTGTTCACCCGTCGTCGCGTATCGATACAACGCGGTCCGAACGATCGCAGAGGCGGTCTGCGATCCCACGATGGCAGCGACGACGATCACGCCACCACCGACGAGCGCTCCAGTAGCGAACACGCCATCGAGGATGAAGTATCCCACCGAACCTAGTCCAATACCTTGTAGCGCAACCAGTAGGAAGATGAAACTCACGCCGAGTGTGGCGGAGACGCTTTCACCCCACGTGTCTCGGAACAACGACCCGCTTTGCCGGAGCTGGCTACGAAGATCCCGTCGCTGATCAAGGACGATAACTGGCACAATAAAGAATGTTAGGAGCGCCCACGCCAGATTGAACACTGCCCGCGTCAAGCCTCCGACGACACCAAACTTCTCGTCGAGGATGTACAGAACCGTGCCAAGCGTCGCGGAGACAACGGCCCACGCGGCAATCTGACGGCGGGCACGCCATGCTGCGGCGAGCCCATCTCGAACGGACGTTGAATTGCCATCGAACAGCTGTGCCGCACAGTGCACTACAGCAGCATTGAAAAACGTCGCTACACTCGAAGAAATTGCAATCGCACAGAACAACACACCGTACTGGTAGAGGTCATTGGTGACGAGCGACGCGACGAGTCCCTGTTGGAAGAGGATCGCTGCCAGAACAGCAAAGGCGCTCCCGACAGCGAGGAGACTCAATACTGGAAGAAGCAGTAGACTCGGTTCTCGCGTGAATACGCGCAGGCTGTCACGGGTAATGTCGAACCCGCGTCGATATTTCGAGGCCATCCTGAATCACCACGTTAGGGCGGCGTTGCAACGACGAACCCGATCTCGTCCGTCGAGACACCGATCGACAGTGCGTTCTCCGGATCGGTTCGCTCCCACCGGTACGAGTTCTCCAACCCAGTGTCCGTCCGAATCGTCACGTCAAGCGGTTCGTTGGCAGCTAGGCCGGTGTATCCGTGGTCCCTGTTCACTGGAATGGATGTCGTGTCGTTGACGAGTTCCTCAGCATCTTCAGCGGTATAGATGACCGTCGTGATGTCCAGTTCCCTTTCAGTTTGATTATTCACGATCAGATGTGGTGCGTTCTTCTGTGTCGTCTGTGCAACGGCACCGCCTATTGCTCCGAGTGCAACACACCCTGTGAGCAGGATAATCGTCTTTCGCCGTGTGATGGAGAGCATATGTATGAGGAACTCAATAATAGTACGTATAAAAACTTGGAAGAGTCAAAATCAGTTTGAATGTGATCGAGTAGAGTCTTTTTGCAGGGCGTTGCCGGTGAAACAGACAGTGTCGATCACGCCTGTGCGAATTCGCTTAGCGACTCACCGACTTTGAAGCCGATCGCATCGTCGAACTCGTCTGCACCGAACGCGATCGCAATCATCTCTTTGCTCGTGTCGTCGATCGAAATCGAGGCTGAAGCAGTCGATTCCCTTTGGACCTCGGACTCACCCAGTTCCACGCTTGCGTCATAGGTGCCAGAATCAGTCTACACGTCTTCGTTCTTTTCTTCATCAGTATCTTCATCCTCGGTCTCCGGCGGCAATTCAAACGATTCCGACAACACCGTCTCATCCGACGGGTCAACAAGCGTAACCGTGCCAGTAAGGACAATATCATAAAACAGACGGTCGATAAGAATTGGTTATTGCGCGTCAGTTCCGTGGTTCGTCCGTTCGGGGTTCACTCTCCAGAGCCAAGGTAACACGAGTCCGATTGCGATAACGGTACTGAGGCCACTGGAAATTGAGAAGAACCTTGATTGGGGGAGATACCCGTTGGCCATCCCGAGTTCAAACAGACCCGCGATGGCCACCCAGACGCCAGCGAACGCTCTGTAGCTGAGCCTGTCCGCAGTAGTGAACTGCCAGACGACTGCGGCCCCGCAGATACTCCCGAAGACTGCGACGAGGACAATCCAGAATTGTGCTGACTCCATCGGTTGGATACCGGGTGGAATTCCCGATACATGTATAAAGGCTTCGCCAGCTCCGACTATTTCCGTTCTGGCTCGACGTCGGTAACTCTCTGTACTGACAGCATTGTCGCCGTGTATGAACAGGACGCCGGCGGCGAAATCATCGGACTCAGAAAGATCAGCACAAGACCATACTTCGCTAAATCATATGAACTGCCGCGGGACTACGCGTGGATGACCGCACAGAAGCTCGCTACGGAAGCAGACGTCATCGCGGCTGTCGCGACTATCTACTTCTCCGACGATCTCGACGAAGCTACCAGCGAAGAAGAGCTCGACTCGCTCGTCACAGCGGCGAACAAGAACGAGATTGATATTTCGACATTAGACATCAGAGAGCGACTGAAAGATCGAGACCACGGCGAAGACGTTCCCAGTTTCATACAGTTGGGTGTATCTCAACGAATTCAGGCTTTTCGAACTCAACAGCCGATGTCTTGCGTGGAGCACTCCCGACAATCTCCGCGATGTCGTACCAGAACTCCGGTCAATCTGTTGTGAGATATTGATTAGTGGCTCTGTTGAAATCATTGAGTGGTGATAAGTTTTGGAGTGCGTGCTGACTATAGAGGATACATCCATCGTAGTACGTCTCTTTATTTCCAGATCTGCTCTCCTGAACTGTTCGAAAAGCGAACGTGCGCATCGCTCAAAATCGCATCTGTATTCGATAGCTGTTCAGCAGGCCCTCCTCTTATGTTTCTTCCATTCTATCGCAGACTATGATATCGATCCCTCCCCGCCTTTCCACCGTTTCACGGAAGACACGACGAGCAGCGCTTGTTGGGGGGCTCGGATATGCCCTCGTCTTGCTCATGACGTTGATGTGGTCGTACGGTGTGGCAAACGTGTTGGATGCATTGACGAGCGTTCAAATCGGACCGTGGCTTTGGTGGGCGCTCCTCGGAGGGGTTGTTATCGGGAGTGTGCTGACAGTGCTAGTTATCCGATACGAACTCATTTCGCCGCTGCTCGGTGTGGTATTGGTCTACGGAGTGGCGATGTATCTAATGTGGCAGACCCTTCGATCACCGAATCCGCTCCAACCAGGGACCCCTCTGGATATTTACCTCATCTGCTGGCCACTGTTACTTATCATCGCAGTGAGCAGCGGCTACGTCGAACGTCAGCTCCGGAATAGAAACCAATCTTCAGAGAATAGCGAGGCCCGTTGACATTCTTCCCGCGCTGAAGCGCGAGGCTTTCTCCTCGATTCTCCGTAAGAGGAGTCCCCGTAAGCCACCACCAGAAGCGATAACTATGCTGTTTGAGTATCTCGGCCCATGTCCCTCCATGCAGTCGAACACGTTGAGGAAGCGTTCGGCATCACACGGGAGTTTCTGACACCTTTTGACCTGCGTCGGTGGCTAAAACTCGCGCTTATCGTATTCTTCGTCGGGAGCGGCGTGAGCTTCCCGTCGGCACAGTTCAACACGTCGACGCCACCGGGAGACGTCCCTACCGGTGAGATCCCGTTTAGCCTTCCGCCCGACGTGGGTACGCTTGCCGTCGTACTCGTCGCCGCCGGACTCCTCCTCGGCGGGCTGTTCGCGCTGATCGGAGCGATCATGGAGTTCGTCCTGATCGAATCGCTCCGTACGGGCGAGGTGTCACTCCGACGGCACTGGCGGCGGCGCTGGCGACAGGGGATCCGTCTGTTCGGGTTCCGGATCGTGATCGGGCTCCCAATGTTCGCGCTGTTCGCCGGCTGGCTCGCACTGCTCATCGTTCCGATCGTGACCGGACGCGATCCGACGATTCCTGCCACGGCGTTCCTCGTCGGGATCCCGGTGGTGTTTCTCATCGGCGTCCTGTATGCGTTGGTGTCGGGGTTCACGACCGTGTTCGTCGTGCCGCTCATGATTCAGGCAGACTCAGGGGTCCTCGCGGCATGGCGTCGTCTCTGGGGGTCGGTCAAGACCGCGTGGAAACAGTACGTGGCGTACGTCGTCATCGCATTCCTGTTGGCGGTCGCGGCAGGGATCATCACCTCGATCGTCGTCGGTATCATCGCACTTGTGTTGCTCATCCCCATGCTCATGGTCGCCGCGATCATGCACGTGACGGTGTCGTTGTCGTCGACTGTCGGCTTCGTCGTCCTCGTTGCACTCGCACTCCTCTTCGGACTGTCGATGCTTGTTATCGGGACGCTCGCACAGGTCCCCGTCGTCACGTATCTTCGGTACTACGCACTGCTCGTGCTCGGCAACATCGACGATTCGTTCGATGTCGTATCAAACAGTCACCCGTCGAGAAGAGACCCATGAGCGACGGAGCGCCGACGTGGGGTTCCGCCGTCCGGGACACAGTCGCGTTATTCGTACGCGGGCTGGTCGGCGTCGCCGCGCTTGCGATCTACTCCGTCCCAACCCTTCGGGCGATCCCAGAGCTGGCGATCCTGTCGTATCCGATGCTCATGCTGGTCGCAGCCGCGAACTCAACGGTACTCCTTGGCGTGTTCGTGGCTCTCGGCACGGTAACCGCTCCTCGGACGGGACTACACCCACACGTCTTCGCGTGGGCGTCCGGCGGTACTCCGGACTGGGACGCGTTTCGACGATCACTGCCCCCTCGCGCTCGGAATAGGTGCGGCCCTGTTCGTTCTCGTCGCCGTCCTCGACGCACTGTTCGCCCCGCTTACGGGAGTCGCGTCACTCGAACCAGTCGAGAATGCGGCGGGGATGGAGGAGCTGCTCACGTCGGTTCCGATGCGGCTCCTCTACGGCGGAATCACGGAGGAAATCCTGCTCCGATGGGGCGTCATGGCCCCGATCGCATTCGTCTGCTGGCGGCTTCGGAACCGACTCCGTGAGCGCACGAAAACGCCGCCCGCGGCGGTGATGTGGGTCGCATTCGTCGCTAGCGCGGTCGCGTTTGGCGCCGGCCACCTGCCTGCGCTCGCGTCGACAGTCGATCTCACGACCGCGCTGGTCCTCCGAACCGTCCTGTTGAACGCGGTGGTGGGGGTAGCGCTCGGCTGGCTGTTCTGGCGGCGGTCGCTGGAGACGGCGATAGTCGCACACGCCGCGTTTCACGTCGTCCTCGTCGGAGTGTCCGCGGTGGGAATGCTACTGTTCTAGCCGGATTCAGTTGTGCGCAGTAGCTCACGGGGGTCGTCGCCGAAACGGTCTCCCAGCGGGTTGGAAAATAGGATATTCTCTCATGTTACGGTCAGTACAACCTCATGCGTGCACGAAACCGACAAACGCCTTGAGTTGTCGCTGAGATGGTGGTGGTCAAGGGCAGTTATTTCAGTAGCCCAACAGACCGGACGTTATGGTCACCGCTGCCCACTCCGAACGAGAGACGCTGCTCGCGGAACTTGAACTGACGCGGGGGCTCACCATCCAGATGACGTGTCTCGGCACGCTCGGACTATTCGTCGCGGCGACGCTTTTCGGTGGACTCTATCAGACGGTTACCGGCTCCCCGGCGACCTTCCAGTTTGCACCTGCCGGAGTTGAATGGTGGACGAGCGCGCTGGATGTGCTCGTGATTTTGGTTCTCGGCACGATCATCCTCATCCCGCATGAGTGGCTGCACGGGCTCGCTATCCGCTACTACGGCGGTGAGCCGAAATACGGCGTCGGGGTCGCACACTTCATCCTGCCGTACGCCTACGCGACGACCGACCACGAGTTCACCCGTAACCAGTTCATCGTCTTACTCTTGACGCCGCTGGTCGTGATGACCGCCGTCGGCGTACCGGTAATGCTCATCTTCGAGTGGGGGTGGCTCATCGTGCCGCTCTCGGCGAACGCCGCCGGAGCGATCGCTGACCTCTGGATGACGATGACGCTGCTCGGCGTGCCTGCCGACGCCAGACTGCAGGATCATCCGAAGGGCGTCCGGATTTACGGACGGGCGAGCGATCGCCCGCGCCGGATTTCGGTGACTGCACTCGTCTGGGACGCCCTCTCGGGTGCCGCTGTCGCCACCGTTGTGGTGTTCATCCTCCTCGCAGTTAGTGGCCCGCTCATCCTGGATTTTCTCGGCGTCGAGTCGCTTACGGTCGGAACCGAAGGAACGTTCACGTACCTATTCTCGTTCGTTTCGACGCCCACCGAGATCTCTCTTGCCGTCGGTCCAGGCGTCTTAAGTATCGGAGCAGTACTGGGACTAGCCTATGCGTTCATCCGAAGTTATCGGCGATCGAAGGAACCCGTGGACGAGGCGACATCAGACCCGACAGACGAGCACTGACTGGTCTCATGGCTCAAGGTGTGAACCCGGCCGTCACCTCGGAATGTATCTGTGAGTAATCGGTAGGTTCGCAGGTCCCTCGACCGGCTGTTTCAGGCGAGAATATACCTGAGGAGTAGGATTTCGACAGAGGCATCAGTGTTCGTTCTCGGCTTCATACTCGCGCACAAGTTCGGCTACATACCAGAATTTCAGGAGCATAGACACTGCTCCAGCAAGTGCTGACCGAACAGGTTGCTTGCGGTATGCCGCTATGATTGCGTAGATCGTCGTTGGGATATTCACGACAGTAAGAACGTTTGGATACGACAGACCGATGAATCTACGATCTTCGTTTTTCCACCATTGCTCAGCGAGGACCACACGCGTCATCCACGCGTCGTTGTTTTCAGGTGGATCGAACAGTACCGGGTTAACGACGGTGAATATCACGGCTACTGCCGCTACCTTCTAATTGCGATGGTAGATCGCATAGAGGATCGCCGAAAGCAGTATCGTTCGACTCCATCCACTCTTCGGATTCGAATGACGGTTCCAGAATGTTTCTTCAATTTCGGATACTCGTGGTGCCACAATAGTCAAAGATGGAACGCACTGGTGATAACACTGGCCTCGTACTGACCGTGGAATGGACCACCTGCGGTACGGGAAACCCGTCGTTCACGACGGGACGGATGTCACTCTTGGAGAGAGCTGCGAATCGCTCGGATCTCGTCACGGATCTGCTGCCACTGCGTCAGATCTCCAGGGATACCGGAGTCTCGTCGATCGTTCCCACCGAGACCATCGTCGTTCGATGCTGTTCGATCGACGAGCGCCCGGATTGTACGAGGGTCTTCGATCGCCCGAAACGAGAGGTCGTCCCCACCTGCGATTTCGAACGTCACTGAGCCGTATCCGAAGATCGACCCCGTGATGTCCTGCCCAAAAGAGCTGTTCTGAACGGTTTCGAGGTTCGCCTGCGTGACAGACCGGGTCAACACGCCGCGTTTCACGTAGAGTGCTTCGTCCGTGATCACGTACTGGACGCCTTGAAGAGAGAAGTACTTCCAGAGCGGGACCGCCACTCCGAGTGGGACGATTGCGAGGAAAATCGGGGTCCCTCTCGTAACACTGCCCACGATCCCGGAGACGAGGAGGAGAACGCCGATTACGACTGCTGGAAGAATGGTCGTGATCCGCGGGCGACCGGACCATTCGACCGATTCGTTTGCGTCGAGCGGGATCGCCGGATCGATCGAATCCGTCATGGCTGGCTACCGTTCATCTGCCGACTCTTGGTCAGCAGGAGAATCCTCGATTGTCTGGTTGCTACTCACGAACTCATTCTGACTGGTGGTGTCCTCTCCAGCGGATTGTTCGCCCACCGCAGTGTCGGTGTTGGATGTCGTGGCTGCGGTGTTTCCTGTCGGCTCCTGTTGTGTGTCGAGAGTAGAGCGGATCGCTCTGAGTTCGACGAGGATCTCGTCAAGGACGTCCCGCTTGGTTTCACCCGATTCGGTCTTCGATTGACCACGGCTGCCCTTCACGCGTTTGTTGATAAGTTCCTGAACCTCGCGCGGGTCGGGGACTGACCGGAACTGCATCTCGATCCCGGAGCCGCCAGCGGTCGAAATATCGACGTTTCCATAGCCGAACCGAGAGCCGAAGAAATCTTGGCTGTAGGAGGTGTTCTGGACCTTTCCGAAGTCGATGCGCTGGACGTCACGTGAAAGGATTCCCGTCTTCTTGTATAGCCCATCGGTCGTCACAATGTACTGCGTATTCTCGCGTTGTAGATAGGACCCGGCGATGATGAATAACCCAATGAGGATGATAGAAAGGGGCAGTCCAACGACAAGCGCCGGGATCAAGCTACTCTCGTGTGGTTTCCCAGACCAAACGATCTCTTCATCCTCGTCAAGGGTTAACCAGTCGGCAGTGTCAGGGTCGATGGTAGATGACTCGGGCATACGAGGCTTTTTCACAGATAGCTGTATTAAACTCCCGGCAGGACAGTGGTAAGTGTGCGATCTCGGTGGAAAAGCCGCGATATTCATCTCTCTTGGTATCTCGGTGGCTCTGTTCAGCTATGTCGGTATTACAGGCTTTATTGAAATCCTCTTCTTCAGATTTGTTCTTTCCTGAAACAGCCGGTCGATGGGAACTGCGTATTGACTGCCAGAGATTCTGCCAGTTCAAAGATCTGTCTGATAGCCGTGTGAGAGACACAGCGTAACCCGTTTGCTCAATCGGTGAGTTCTTAACGACATACTGGGTATAAAAACGCTAGAAGCAATGTTTCCGGGAGTAATCCGAACGTGGGACGAACAATCTCGGAAACGTACGCTATCGCAAGTCCATGACTGACCGAGGCGATGCTGCCAATTCCCCGGAATCGTGGCACCCGGTCACCTGGCGCGAGGCGTTTCGATTTCCGATCGCGAACGCCTCGCGCCGTCGCGACATCTTGGTTGGAGGGACCGTTCTGCTCATTCCACCCGTCGGCTGGATTTTGAACCTCGGGCATCGCCTCGATGTCGTCTATCGGCTCGCTGAGGACTCGCCGCCCTATTTTCGAGGTTTCAAACCGTGGACGCGGACCTTCCAGCGCGGACTCCGCGCTTTTTTGGCTATTGTCGTCTATCTGTCCCCCTCTGGGATTGTCGGCATCGCAGCTCTCTCGCGCTGGTACGTAGCAGGTGGTGATACGGTCGCATGGGGGTTCGCTGGGGTCAGTGCCCTGCTTTTCGCATTGGCCATCTTCACGCTCCCCGGTGGGATGACGATAAACGCGGCCCGTCGCGACATGAGCTATCTCTACCGACCGGACAAGGCTTTCCGGCGCGCCATGGAAGGGGGGCGGCGGTATCTGAAGTCGTGGGCGATTGCCCTCTCGGCCATCGCGCTCTCCTTCGTCGGATTGGCCGGCCTCGGAGTCGGCTATCTATACGCGAGCGTCTGGGCCTGGTCGGTCGTGGGATACACCTTCAGCCGCGCGCTGGTGTTGCCCACGCCTCCAGCGGACGAGTATCGATGCTCGTGACCGTCAGTCCGACCGATACCAAGCCCAACAGCGGAGTAGTTACTTAACAGGTGTGGGATATATCGACAGAGTATCTACTCTTCGATATTTACTGCTGAATCCACGGTCTGGCTATCGCAAGGCTTCGCTGACATGGTCCCGATAGTTTGACTCCCTGCCAATCGATGTGTCTCCTGTATTGAGCGATCCATACTTCAAATATACCGACCACACCCAGTCTGAATGTATCACTTCCTAAGGATTTCAACAGAGCCGTATTACAGGATTTGCCGTGTTCGCGTACGGCGTATGGAGCGCAGTAGAACCCGACAGTGTCTGAGAATTGCCCCCTGCGAAGAACTCTCAGTGTCGGGAGTCACCGTCCCAGTAACGGAATCGGCGACATGTGGTTCAGTCGAGGAATTGTCCTCGAAGGTGCCTCCAAGCAACCGCCCCGATAAAGTCGTACAGAGCGTCAATAACTGTTCGCCACCGACCTCAACTGATGGAACACTATCCAATTTCTAGAAATTCTGAATGACCAAGCATCATGCGGTCATATCGCTCCAGAAGGCATTGATGCGCGCGTCATGCGCGAATCGATGAGTCACTATACGGTAAACGAGCGCTGTCTGAGGCTGTCTTCTTGACGATCAAGCGGACGCCCGGCCACGCAGTACGTTCCCGAGAATGGTACCGCGACTTCCGCCAAATCGGCGTGATGTGTGCGGTCTACAACACCAAGCGAGCCGTGACACCGTGAAATCAAACGCCTTCTGGCGATGCACCAGAGCCAAAAGAATGTTAAATTGTCAGTTCGAGTGAAAAATATGGGTCTCCTCAGAAAACTTGTAGCGTGGATAAAACCAGGGATTCTCGTGATTGTGATCGATTGGGTGATTGATTGGGTGGTCGTGCTAATTGGAGCATTCGTGTTCTTCGGGACGTTGTTCGTCGGCAGTGCATTGTTCGGTGAAACAGTTGGGTTCGGTATCGGGATCGGCTCTGCTCTGCTTGCCGCATTCTTCATCGGGCCGCGTCTCAGAAAACGGCTCATAGACGTGCGGGAAGATGACTGAACGGGACCGCCGCGGACAGGACTGATCAGTCAACGCCCCTGTTCTGATAGCTCCCGTCGTAGGTTCCCTCGTGGTACGCTTCGATAAACTATCAACGGCTGTGCATTTCATCAGAGCCATTTATTTATAATACGTTAGAAGCTCTCTATTGAATATTGAGGCTCTGTTGGAATTCCTCAAAATTGATGTTTGACGGAGCCGAAATTATATACTGTGGCGAAATATACTGTTCCTTATGAATAAGAGGGCCGCAGTGTCGGTATTTCTGGCCACTCTACTATACCAGTTCATTGATGCTGGTGCCGAGTTACTTCTCCCGTTCTACGACCGGGGCGGTATAATTACGGCACTACTGTTTTGGTTGATTCCAGCAGGAACCGCTTTCATCCTTGTATTCAGAGCGACCAAGGAACATCCATTAGATAGCCGACAACGTAAACTCATGTATCGATCAACTGTTCTTGGCGCGGGAATAGGTCAATTCATCAGTATTCTGATTCTACTTCCGACCGGAGCCTTACCGTATGACCTCGTTGGAGGCCTAATTATAGCAGGATTCACAGCCGGATACGTTTTCTTCGCCACGTACGGTGGACTGAATATTGTCCGCCCGGAATTTAATGAAAAAATGGTGAGTTACCCCTTCGCGGTTATCGCTGCTGGACTGCTTTTCGTGATAGCTGTCGGCGAGACGTATGAGTCAGAGCCATACTATATTATGGCCGTAGGCGAGGCTCTCGCTGGTGTGTGGTTTCTTATCGTGGCACGGAAACTTAAACAAAACAAGGAGGGCAACAACGAGAAAGTATCCTCTACGACCTAAATCCTCCATCTATACTGATTTCGGAGAGCTCGGTCAAGATTGTGACAATACAGGCAATGGCGAGTTCACGAAACTGCCTTCACCAGCGGCGTGACCGGATAGATACACCGAATTTCCGCTTAATACCCGAGTTCACTGTCTCGCTTTGGCTCCGTTGGCGGTTGAGTTTTGTATCTAATCGAGCGTTCCACGCTTTCTGTAGTGATGAGAGCTCACGGTGTTTGTTCAGAGGACGAATCGAATTGTCACGGGCCATCTACCGAATTTTGGCCCTGTTAACATCGTCTGAGAATATTTATTTTGCGTGCCAAGGGTCTGCTAAATTACTCACATCGTCGACAGTTCGCTGTTCACTAGTAGAGAAATCCTCGGCTTTGTTGTCTTCTTCAGATATATTCACATCTGAAACAGCCATAAGATCTCCCTTGCGTATCCACCGATGGAGATCTAACCTAAACCGCTGTTCAGAATCTCAATTCATACTATGAATAAAATACGTTTACCTCTTGCGGTATTTCTAAACAGTATCGTCAGGCCTTGTACCTCATAGATTCAATAAATAACCGGGATTTCAATGGTACATAACCTATTTCCCAAACAGATTGAGACAAGGCGACTTGTCTTCGAACGTGTGAGTCACGAGACAATAGACCCATTCGAGTTCTACGAGTTCGTAACCCGAGATGATTGGCAGAGTGCTACAGCCGAACACATGCCATGGTTTCGGTTCCAGCGACTTGACCAAGTTACCGACTTCATCGACAGGGCCGAACAGCAATGGGCCGACCATACAACTGCTCGATACCTCTTACGCCCAAAAGACGAGGAGGGTGAACTTATCGGAACTACAGCCTACGGACCAGAGTGGGACACACGGAGGGCGGGGTCAGGTGTCGTGCTTGCTAAACAGTACTGGGGCCGGGAATATGGTGTCGAGCGAGCATCAGCGTTTATCGAATTGACGTTCGAACGATATGACCTCGACGCGTACTATACAACCTGTGCTGTTAATAACGACCCATCCCGGCGCATGATTGAGAAATACGTCGAGAAGTATGGTGGTCGCCACGAAGGGTTGTTGCGACAACATTCACCACATCCAAATGATGAGGTGACTGACCAGCATCGGTTCACGATTGTGCGGAGTGAGTACGAGGATGTAACGACGGGGGTGGAAACGTTGGATTTTAATATCGACTGGTAGCTGAATCCTCTGTTTTGAGCGATCCGTGAGTCTCCTCTACTGAACGCGTATTTCAGGCCGTCCACTGAATAAAGATACCGTGCTACCAACTACTGATAGTAGTGAACTGGTCGGCCACTCACTGAAGAGAGTGCTCCATAGGACTCACCTGCATTTGGAAAGGTAATCGTATACAAGTCAGACCCGCAAAGGGCAACGGGTTCGGAGTACTGTAACAGATCTTGTAACCTGTTCTCTGTCTTGTAAATCAAATTAGCTACTAGTAGATCCGAGTCACGCTACCAAAGGTTGGTCGTATCGCCATCGGTGAGTTAAGCCAGATTCGTGAAGACGGGAGCGGTGACTCACGGAATTGGGGTCGGAGTGGAAACAAAAAACTCCACGGCTGGGAGTTCGACCGCTTCACAACGTTACTTGAATACAAGGCAGAAGACCACGGTATCCTCGTCGACCGAAAAAGCGAGCGAGACACGTCGAAGACGTGTTCGTGTTGTGGTCGAAAACGTGATGCGAACCGCGTGGAGCGTGGGTTGTACGTCTGTGAGTCGTGTGGAGCGACCATGAACGCGGACATAAATGGTGCGGTGAATATTTGCAGAAAGATAACTCAGAATCCTCCGACGGAGGATATGAGTAACGGTCGTTTGGCACGGCCAGTAGCTTACCTGTTCGATCAAACCTCTGGGGCGTTCCACCCGATGGAACAGGTGAGTTGCGAACCGTAATATCCCAACGCTTGGGAATCCTCGCCCTTCAGGGCGGGGAGGATGTCAAACTCGCGCTCACTCAGCCGCCACCATTCAATTGGCTTGGCGTGTTGGCCATTTTCTTGAGCCTCGCTGTGGAGTGGTAAATTGACCGGCATCTCTTCAGGGTCGTTTCTCGATAGGTCTCCTGTATTGAGCGAACCAAACCAGCAGATATCATCTTCTGAGGATTTCAACAGAGCCAGTAGAGGCTAAATACAGATAGTTCATCGGTCAGTATCGATGCTCTCGTTGTACTCGCTTTCCCCTATATACCCGAATATTATATTTAGAATTCCTACAATGATAGCAACAGGTCCTGCTGTTGTCCCGAATTCGGCACCACCAGCGGACAACCCAGAGAGAGTTAAGATAATTCCGAGTAAAACAAGGAATACTCCAACTGCCTTCACCAGTCCGCTCACGTGAGCATTCATACAATCTCTTAGTCCTACCTGTATTCATAAAATTACGGCCTGTTGAAAGGTGAGGCGGTGCGTTTATCGAATTAAGTTTTGAGGGCTCTATTGAAATCCTCAGGACCTGATAGTTTTTCACCCCCAATCGCTCAGTACGGGGTAACTATGTCTCACGCATCGATTCTCGATACTGCTTTTGAGTAAGCGTGTAACGGTGATGGTCGATTATCGTCCCGTCAGGTCGAGTCGTCGAGTTACGAATGATCCCGTCGTACTGACCACCGTGTGAAGAGATGTACTTTTCAACGGCCCTCCGAGACCTGTCGTTGCCGTCCTGTACGGGCACGGCGATGAGGTCAAGATCTAAACCCTCGAAAGCCAATTCAAACATCGCATCAGCCCGTTCGCCGGAGTAACCGTTACCCCAGAACTGTTTGCGAAGCCAGATCGCAGGCTTACCCGTCCCTGTCTCCCAGTCGATAATGAGACCACCCGATCCCACGATCTTCCCCGCCCCTGGTTCGCCCTCTTTAGGGCGAATGATATACGCTGCTCGCGTTCCGTCATCCCATTTGTCTTCGAGTTCGTCGAGGTAATCGACCGTTTGCTTCACTGTTTCGTGTGGGTCCCACGGAAGGTATTCGGTGATCTCTTCAATGGACGGCTCGTGGCGGGAACACAGTTCGTAATAGTCGAAGACATCGACGTTCTCATGACAGAGCTGCTGTAGATGGAGATTTTCCGTCTCGATCTTTCTCGGAAACAGCATAGAGAATAATGATTGAGAGCAGTTTAAAGGGTCATCGGAGAGTCAACACGCACTCTTCAGCGACTGGCTGTTTCTGGCAGTAATATGTCTGAAGAATATGATTTCGACAGAGCCTGACTCTCTCAACGGCGTTACTTCCGACGAGCGGCGTCGTTGGAGTTGATGCGTCAGGGTTCGACCGGAGTCACGCCTCAAAACACTACACGAAACGAGCTGAACTCACGATTCAGCAGCCCAAAGTGACACTATTGGTGGATACGAAAGTGCATGTAATCCTCGATCTACACGTAACGACTACACGAAAACACGATAGCTAAATCGCCCCGTCGTTGATCAAGTGTAATCCCGAGAGTAGTGAGATTTTGCTCGGTGACAAGGTGTACGTCGACCAGAAGATCAGACGACTTGCTCGTTACTACGAGGTTCGCCCGCTGTTCAAGCATCGTGAGTTCACACTGCTCCACAAGGCACGGAACGCACGGTTGAACGCTGATCTCTACGGACAACGGAGTCAATCAGAAACGGTCAACTCAACGCTCAAACGGAAATACGGTGCGTTTGTCCGCTCCCGACGCTGGTGGAAGCAGTTCTGTGAACTCACTATTGCTTGTCTCATTCACAACATCGACCGATCACTCTGAGCAGTCAATACGGAGGTACACTTCTCAGACGATTGAGAGTAGTATGGGTAGATGTCCAACACTGAGTTCCCGTCCTCATGGACTGACTCCTCTACGTTGCAGCTATCGTTAGCGTGATCGCCACCGGTGCACTCTATTTTTATGCCGGCTTCACACAATCTGGTCTAACTATAGAAGAAATCACGCTTGTGATCTTCGCTATTCTTCTCCCGACATCACTCGCTCGTCGTTTGTGAACTAACTGTATCAATTTGCTTCATTGAGACTCCCACCGAGTGGTAGTTCAGTGGCGGAAATGTCGAATAATGAGTATTTCAACAAAGCCGAATCGTTAATTATCATACTACACAATTAAATTAGTTCAAATTCTTTATGTTAAATAACCCATTGGAGTCCTTTACTTGCGATTGGAGGTGCGTCATCAATGCGGTTGGGCGAAATTTCATAATCGACCTTGATTTCGAAACTGGTGAGCAGCAGAGATCGTGGGTCAAGGTAATAATCTGGTGAAAAATCTAATCTTATAATTAGAACGGTTATTCATTATTTGTAATATGACTGGGCCAGTTTATCTCGAAGGTGGACGGTTGGAACTTCGGACTGTCGAATCCGAAGACAAGGAATTCATTCAGAAACATTGGAATTGGTGATCCCATCGGCTTCATCTGGCTATTTCACATCGACGATATTGCCGCTCGGGGTGAACTTGGATATTGGATCTGTCCCGAAGAACAAGGACAGGGATACGCAACCGAATCCAAAAAACTCGCACTGAAATACGCTTTTGATGAACGAGGGTTACAGAAGGTTGTAGCGCGCGCCTTCGAAGGAAATGCAGCCCCCAGACGAGTCCTTGACAAATTGGGATTCAAAGAAGAAGGCTACCTCCGAGATCATTATTTTGTTAACGGCGAATACATCGATACATATCTGTTTGGGCTCCTTGCTGACGATAGATGACCTATCTGGCTCTGTTGAACCCTCACTGCCTGACACAACACACCTGCTGCTTATCAGGGTCTGTAGTAACACCCGCTTCGTGATTTCTCGTGCCCTCGCCAGTAGGCGGGACGCCACTTAGAGTAGCAAAAGGGCGTATCAGTCATTCATTGCGGCAATGAACAGTCGAAGATTCGTTCCGAGTTGCGTAACGAGTGCGGGAAGAAATCGCTTCCGCGCACCCGAAAGAGCAGTATCGAGTGCTGCGGTTGCGTCCACGAAAACGCCTTCGCCATGTCCGAAGAGAATACGCTCGGGTTCGAGATCACCAAGAGTCGCCCTTGGCGGAAAGAGCCGGTGTGAAAGTACAACCCCAACTCGTTCACTGCCCACTGTGTATCCCGGACCAGATGCAAGTAAATCTGGGATGATCAGTGTACCGTCAGCTTCGCGGTATGCAATAGCTTCCTGCCATAGTGAGAGGGGTTCGAACCGATAGACCTCGAATCCGGAGTCTCCGAACTCTGAGTCATACTGCTCAATGGGAGCATCAACACGTTCACCGACGCGATTCATCCAGCGTGGCACATACACTGGTACGCCGTAACGATTGGCAACCGTTCCGGCATCCCTCGCGTGGTGGCTACAAAGCACGGCGACACCAGTGACGTCACCCAGTTCATCGAGAAGCTCGTCGATATTCGGTGCGTCAACCGGATCAATGACCCAGACTCCGTCATCTGCTTTGACTGCATGACTCGCACGTTTTCCTTCTTCCTCGGGATGGGCCAACCAGCCGAATCCGTCGTCCCATCTGTCGATTACTTTAACATCCGATGCGGAGGACCTATCGTAGACGGGCATAAGAATCCAGTTTCGAGGAACCTACTCAATTATTTCGATTGCCCTGATCAGTCATACTCTAAGGGGTTTTATTTCACTAGGTTCAAAAATATCGCGGAGTATGGCAGGAATAACGTCGCGTCAATTCACTTGTTCGCGTCGTCGTGTGGTTCGTATCCTCCTGGGGACCGTCGGGCACTATTCAGGGATCCGCCGTAGCGAGGTCTCGTTCGACGAATAAGAGCGGTGAGAATGAGGAGTCTGCGTCAGCAACCGGAGCAGCGAATACGGGAGCTAACTGACTCTGAACATTCTCTAAGGATTTCAACAGAGCCGGCAGAAAGTATATCAGCCGATTCTCGTATATCGTGGGTTGATGACAGACACTGGGTCCCCGCAGGAGGAGTATGTCGAGGCGAATCGCACACACTGGGAACAATTGGTAGCGGACCATCCAGACATTGAGTCGGCTGAACCCGTAGCGGAGTTTTTAAGCGGCGATTCAAAATTGCTCCCGGTCCAGCATGAAGAGCTGGACTCGGTTGAAGGAAAATCACTCATCGATTTACAATCGCATCTTGGCATTCGAACACTCTCGTGGGCCCGAGAAGGAGCCACAGTGACTGGTGTTGATATCTCCGCCGAGTCGATCGCTGTCGCACGTGAACTCGCTGCTGAAGCCGGACTGGCTGATCGCGCAGCATTCATCCAAGCGAACGTGCTTGATCTTCCGTCCGAACACGACGACCGCTACGATATCGTCGTCACGAACTTCGGTGTCCTCTGTTGGCTGCCAGATATCGACGAATGGGCGTCGGTCGTCGCTGAATTGTTGAAACCCGACGGTGTATTCTATCTGGCAGAACATCACCCGATTGCGACAGCACTCTCGGATAGCCTCGGTGCTGACGGAGACCCAATAGCGATCGAAAACCCGTACTTCTCGACAGAGACGCCAGCCACACAAACAGATGAGCCACCGCACAAATGGACACACGGACTGGGTGAAATCTTGACTGCGCTCATCGAAGCAGGAATCGAACTCGAATTTATCCACGAACACTCGTTTTCAATAATTGAGCGCTCCCCCGAGATGGTTCAAGCCGAGGACGGAACCTGGCACTTTGAGTCCGATATCGATATCCCGCTGTTGGTGACCGTGAAAGGGACACGACAACCCGATAGCGACTAATCTACGTTACCAAGGGTATCGACCATACCCAAGCAAGGACAGACGGTTTGGAACTCGCATAGCCGACGGACAAGCTTTTGAACTGCCTCGGGGTCAGGCACCGAGGCACTCGCCTTACACCGCTTGTAGAGGTGTGTTTCAATCGCGGAATTCAGTTCGTTAGTTAGGAACTCACCTGTCTCCATCGCATAAGTACTTCCCCCGAAGTACCTGGACGTACCCGCGGTCCAATCCCTTCGTATCGACTTAGTATGACAGCAGTGTGTCGACATACCCAGCATTGAGCACGCTCCCACCATTCAAGATTCGCCGTATCTAACGCTTCTTCGGGCAGATCTTGATTAAGCATAGACATTTAATCCATAGATCGGCTCGTTTTTCAAACTGGCTTATTTAGACAGTACCTCGTGCCGCAGGCAGTTAAGACAAACCTGACGTGAAGGGTCGAACGCAGTCGCGGGCGAACACATATTTGTCTCGCCCTGAGATCACTATGTATGTCATCTGACCCCACGGACCATGATATGATTGCGGTCGCTGACATCGACAGTCTCCGCGATGACGGACGGACAGTCACGATGGCAGGCAGCCGCCCGGTCGCGCTTTTTCATCACGAGGGTGAGGTGTACGCAGTTGATAACCGCTGTCCGCATATGGGATTCCCGCTCTCGAAAGGCAGCGTCGAAGACGGCCTGTTGACCTGTGACTGGCACCACGCACGGTTCGAGCTCGCGCAGGGTGACACGCTGGACATCTGGGCCGACGATGTCCAGACGTTCCCGACCCAGGTTCAGGACGGTTCCGTCTACGTCGATCCAGATCCCGACCCCGATGTACCCCCGGAGACCCACTGGCGCAACAGACTGGCCGACGGTCTGGCAGAAAACCTCTCGTTGGTCGCCGCGAAGGCCGTCATCCATCTTGACCACTACGACGAGGGATTCACGACACCACTGGAGACCGCAGTCGATTTCGGAACGCAGTACCGCGCCGACGGCTGGGGGCGGGGAATGACGACGCTCGGCGCGATGGCGAACCTCTATGATGCTCTCGCCCACGACGAGAAATTGCGGGCGATGATCGTTGGTGTCACTGAGGTCGCGGACAACTGCGACGGTGAACCACCCCGATTCGAACAGTACGCGCTTGGCAACGACGACCTCTCCAAGCAGCGGCTCAAATCTTGGTTCCGCGACACCTGTGATGTCCGCGACAGTACGGGTGCCGAACGCTGTCTCCGCACCGCGGCGAACGTCCTCAACCGTGAGGACCTCGTCGAAGTCCTGGTCGCCGCTGCCACCGACCATATCTATATGAACAACAGCCACACAATCGATTTCCTCAACAAAGCCGTCGAGGCACTGGATCACGTTGGCTGGGACCGCCGGGAACCCGTCCTCGCCACCGTAGTCGACGCCATCGCGGACGCCTCACGGGGCGAAGAAACCAGCACGTGGACCCGGCCGGTTGATGTGGCCGGGCTGTGTTTCGACGCTGCCGAGGACCTACCCGAAATGGTCGCCGCCGGGACCGGCAAGGAGTGGGACCGCCCCACCGACTTTATCGACACGCTGCTGTCGAGCGACCCACACGAAATCGATGACGCTCTGCGGGATGCCGTCGCCGCCGGCGCGAGTTCCGAGCAACTCGCACACGCGATTGCGGTCGCCGCACTCCGTCGAGTCGCACACTTCGGTACCGGGAACGAATTCAGCGACTGGAACACGGTCCACCACACGTTCTCGTTTGCCAACGCTGTCGACAACCTCGCCCGTCGCACTGACGCCCCAGACATCTACGAGGCCTGCTGGCAGGGCGCGATGTCGGTGTATCTCGATCGGTTCCTGAATCAGCCGCCGGCGACCATTCCCACCCCCGGGACAGGCGCGGACGGCAACCCAGCCGAACTCCGGAACCGCCTGCTGGCGGCCTTCGACGAGCAGGGCGGCGTCGACGAGGCGGCACGGATCGTCGCCGGGCACTTCGACGCCGACGGCGACCCCACAGCACTCAAACAGACACTGGGCGAGGGCCTGTTACGAGAGGACGCCAACTTCCACACCCTGCAGAGCGTCGAGGCTGGCTTCCGCCAGTTCGAGTTGGCCGAAAGCGACTGGGAACGACGACTGGCGCTGATCGTGCCGGCACGGTATATGGCTGCTCACTTCCCCACTCGCCGCGAGCGCGAGCAAACGGTCAGGATTGCGGTGCGACTCTTCGACGGCGAGGCTATCCACGAAGACATTGACAACTGACACCGACGCTTACACACGACGTTGTTCAGTGTTCCCATCAACTTCGAGAAACGGCTCTTCGAGATTCGACGGATGGATTTCGGCGTCTTCAAATGGATCTCGCAGATGGTGCTGGAACACGACAGTCACGTCACCTTCTGTGACGACAGTCACGATTGTCAGACTAGGATCAGAATACACCCGGCTCGGTTTGTCAAGAAGCTTGAACAGACGTAGAGCTGGTTACCAGAGCTATGTAGAAGCTTGGCATATGATGGAGGATGAGGAAGAGGAAAAATCGATCCTACAATCTGTTTTCAAACTATCGTATGTCTTCTCAACATCTATACAAAAGAAGTAGGCTCTGTTGAAATCCTATTCTTCAGACATATTACTGCCAGAAACAGCCAGTCGCTGAAGTGTGAAAATGTATCGAAGTACGGCAATCAGTCTTGATTGCGGTAATGGGCAGCGAACAATTCTGTAAAGATACCGACAGCTGGAGTGAGTTGAGCTATCGTTCCGGTAAACTCGTCCATTGAGATGAGCAAGTACGAGGCATAGGTGAATCCACCGAGTATCAACAGACAACCTGTAGCCAAGGACAGAGGGTCTCCTACTCCATAGAAATAGAGCCGAGATGCGCCCCAGAGAACGAAAGACACTGGAATTGCCCACCTGACCACGGGGAGAATCTGCGGATATATCGTCAGCGCTCCAGCTACGAGACCCCCACCAACGAGCAGGGTCAAGAGCCGCCCAATCGGATTGTTCCAGACTTTATTAGCCGATCGACCAACGCTCATCACTCTACTGTCACTACAACATACAATAAGTATTCCCTCCGTTTGAAGTGATAGCTGGCTCCCCCTGTACTGAGCGATTGGGGGTGAAAAACTATCAGGTCCAGAGGATTTCAACAAAGCCAAAAATTCGGCTCTGTTGAAATCCTTAACAGGTGACATATTCTACTCCGGTTGCGGTCAATACAGGATACTCACTTTTCGACTCGTTCGAGAACGATCCCCTCATCAAAACGACCACGCTGTTCGGCTTTCCGTCTCCGCTTATCCCGTAGAGATTCGAGGGAAACGCCTCGCTCCTTTCGTATGGCGTGGAGCACCTCCAAGACATCCGCCAACTCCTCAACCTCACCGCTGTCCAGGTATTCCGTCACCTCTTCAGCCAATTTCTCGTCTAGTCGCTCGGAGTACTCGTCTCCCTCGACGGTGTGTGTGATCGGCGTCTCTCCGTTCTCTTCGATGATCCGGGGGATCTCGTCTCTGACCAGTTTGTCGAACTCCTCGGTCATGTCTCGATGTTCGAAGAGCAATTTATAGAAGTAGCTATGTACGGTGCGCACTCTTCAGCGACCAGGTGTTTCAGGAAAGAATATATCTGAAAAATAGGATTTCAACAGAGCCATAAATCTGTATCGTGCGAGTAGTAGCGTATTCCCATCAATGCCCTCCATCGACGACGAACGGACTCGGAGAGACCTGTACATAACCGCCTCCTTCTTTTGCAAACTCTCTGTTATTGGGTTTCCACTGGGTGTGTTCCTGGCGTATCGAGCGTGGAATATCCACAAAGGACTGTCACGCAATAGCGATTGAAATTCTACTAAGTTGGAGAATTACTCCTGTCCGTTACCGCTTTGCCCCGTAGCCTCCCGCGATCAATACACAGCGCATATCGGTCACGGCTGGGGAGAGAGTTCGTCCCGGATCTTGGTCGCAATCTCCTGTTGCCGTGTCTCATCAGACTCCTCGCCATTCCACCCCAAGGCTACTGTGTCCTCTTCATATCGGGGAATGACGTGAATATGAGCATGGAAGACATCTTGGCCTGCGGAGACACCATTTGACTGGACGATGTTGTAGCCCTCAAGTTGGTAGGCTGATTCGAGCGCACTGGCCACCCGGTGAACAGTTTGAAATACGTCTCCAGCGAGGGACGTAGGTATGTCGGTTAGGGTTTCGTAGTGCGACTTCGGAATGACTAGTGTGTGTCCACGAGTCGCCGGTTCGATATCGAGGAATGCAAACGAATGGTCGTCCTCGTAGAGCCGATGTGCAGACGAGTCCTCGGCAACGATGGAGCAAAACGCACAGTGTGACATGGGCGATTATTTGGCCGCATCGAAAAAAGGTCCTACCAACCGTCAGCGAGACACTCATAACCAGTGCGCATACATGCTCTGAGTCGGTCACGCGACTTCTGACAGAAGATGAGTAGTTCGAACAACTCGACCTGAACGCACAGCACATAGCGAGATTACGAATTATTCTATGACTGCTGTTATCACCGATTGCTCAGCCTTTCGCAACAGTTCGCCGGCCGTGCTACGTGAACAGCCGATCGCGTCGGCGACGTCTGCAACGGTTCCATTCCGTGGTATTTCGTAGTAGCCAACAGTGATAGCTGACGTTAACGCCTCTCGTTGTCTGTCGGTGAGCAATCCCGACGATACCCCCGGTCGGTACCCTCGGACTGTTTCAATATCAACCGTAGTGTACTCCTGGAGCTGGCCGTAGAGGTCACTCAGTGCAGCCGAAGGTCCGACTGCGTCGAACCTGACTGACCCGTTGCCGTAGAACACGACTGGTGGTGGAAACGCAACTGCCGCGTCAGAGATTGTGTCCAGTAATGCCTGCCGGAGTTCGAGCTGAGGCTCCTCAATAAGCGCGTATGTACCAGTTTTATCCTCATGAAGTGACACGCCAACAACTGTGTCGACTCCGTCCAGTAGCCCTCCAACCGTTGCTCGATCTGCATCGAACCATACAAGCGCGGTCCCATCCGGTGTCGGGCTCCAACACACCAGATCAGATCGCGTTGTCATATCGGTGTCGCCAACGGCCGCCTGGATTGGATGCACTGGGTCCGAATATTTCGTCTGGAATGTGACTCGTTGCATAGCTGGTCTACTCAGGTGATAGTATATCAACTACCGGATGGATCCGGGAGAAACATCAGGTCCACGGCGACGAAATCGTCGCCAATGGCCGGCGAACCGACGAAAACCACGACAATACGGGGCCAGACGCTTGCGTTCAACGAGTACGGCGACCCTGAGGGAGAACCGGTCGTGTTTCTTCACGGGACACCCGGATCGCGGCTGCTCAGCGGATTGTTCAATGATACCGCGCGACGAGTGGGCTGTCGGATCATCGCGCCTGATCGCCCAGGCTTTGGTCGGTCAACGTCATGGCCGGTGCGGAAGTTGACCGATGCTGGGATCATTGTCGCGAACATATTGGATGCATGTGGAGTCGCTGACGCACGGCTTGTGGGCTTCTCCGGCGGTGGGCCGCACGCACTTGCGGCCGCTGCAACACGTTCAAACCGTGTCCGCGAAGTTCATCTCGTCTCAGGGGCAACACCGCCAGAGATGGGAGAACCGGTGGCAAAACAGCAACGTCTTGCCACGTTAGCTCGCCGAACACCACGGTTGCTTGGAGGCTTATTCCGCACGCAAGCATGGCTCGCAAATTGGTGGCCGAACATCGTCGTCTCACAGTTCACCATTGACCCCCAAGGGATTTCAGATACAGACATTCATCTCGTTACAAGTGATTTTATTGAGGCTGTTAAGGGAGGGGGGAGCGGTGCTGTCACGGAGTCTCGGCTACTGGCTACCCCTTGGACGTTCGACCTCACCGACGTTGACGTCGCCACGCAGCTGTGGCACGGTACGCGGGACGAGAACGTCCCGGTCGATGGCATCCGAGAACTGTGTGAATCGCTTCCGGATGCCGACCTTACGGTGCACGATACGGACCACCTGTCGACGCTATTAGCATACCGTGAGTCGTTCGCAGAGTGCGGTACTCGTGACCGAACGTGAGTTGAGTGATCTATCCTCTATATTCAGCACCACCACGAAAACATATCATCGCTTAAGTATTTCAACAGAGCCGGTGGTCTCTATCTACTGGAAAACCGGTGTGTTCGCCGCAAAGCCGCCAAAACCTTACAATCAAGGCCTGCTAAGAATCCCTTGCAAGGAACACTGTCACACGCTCCTTCCACCTCTTTCCATGAACGTTGACGAATCGTCGCTCGGTCGCTGTCCGGAATGTGGTGAGGAAATATTGGAAGCGTGGATTCTTGTTGAGTACGAAAAGAACGACGGTTCAGAGGGTGTGTGGACCGAGTGCCCGGCATGTGGTGACGTTGTAGCCCCGGAGTAGCGCAGACAGCAGAGTAAAGTGCTCTTCATTGCGTCTACAGTGTACGGTCTTCAAATGGAGATTTCAGAGCAACTTCAGTGTCTGTTTTCGGGCAAGATCGAAGAGTGTGATGGGTCATATGTGATTAAGATACCGGAGCAAGAGCTCCGACTTGGCGAGCTACAGGCAGACGAGACGTATCGTGTGGCTGTTCTGCCGGCACCCGCAACCAACGATGCAAACAATACTGACGCCGATCCACAGCTCGAACAAGCCCCACAGTCGCCCCCTGTCAAGGAGGGCGAACAACGCACCGTCGAAATTGAAGACATTGGCGACCAAGGAGACGGTATCACCCGTGTTGAGCGCGGGTTCGTCGTGATTGTTCCCGACACCAAACAGACTGAGCGTGTTACTATCGAAATTACCGATGTGCGCGAGAATGTCGCCTTCGCGGAAGTTGTCGAGCGCCTCAGTTACTACGAGTAGTCTGAAACAGCAATCCTCTTTGTCCCTAGGCAAGGACGCATGACAGATACGTACTCATCAGCGACCAACTGTTTCATGTACCATTACGTCTGAAGAACAGGGTCTTAACAGAGCCACAGAGCCCTCTAATCTTGGTTGGGATGGCTCAGTCAGTCGTCGTGGTCGATATACTGATGTTCCCACTCTGCCCGTGCCTCGATCTCTCTGGTCCCTCGGCGAGTGGTGGTGTACTCGTTGGTTCGCCGATCGCGCTGGCTTTTCTCAATGAGTCCCTTCTCGACAAGTGTATCGAGATTTGGGTATAGTCTACCGTGGTGAATTTCTTTTTCGTAGTAGTTTTCGAGTTCGTCTTTGATTGCGAGACCGTGTGGGTCATTGAGGCCAGCAAGTACGTACAGCAGATCCCGCTGAAACCCAGTAAGGTCATACATATCTCAATATCATGTACCCATCTTTTGAAATACTATTGATCTTCGAAGAGTTGGTTTGTTGAACTTGATGAGTGAGTTCCGGTGGTACTGCCGAGTGGACCAAGAGGAACTATTGTTGGCGAATATAATCACTCTGTATGGTTGTCCCGCTGGAGATGGGCTGGCGTCACCTGCTGTTCGAGAACTGGCCGGTCGATCCAGATCTGATGGACGCCCATCTTCCCGGGTCACTCAGCGCGGATCGTCACGACGGGAGTGCGTGGCTCTCGGTGATCCCGTTCACGAACGTCGCTGTCCGGCCGAAGGGGGTCCCACGACCGCTGGGGGTGCGACTCCCGGAGATCAACGTCCGGACGTACGTCACGCGTGAGGGTGTGCCGAGCGTCTACTTCTTCAGCCTGGACGCGCAGGGACTCGCCAGTGTCACCGGCGCGCGCCTGTTCCACCACCTGCCGTACTACTACGCCCGGATTTCACTTGAGATGAGCGACGGTCAGGTCCGGTTTACCAGCCGGCGACGCCATCCTGGTGCCCGCCCCGGCCACTACGAAGCCACCTACTGGCCGACCGGCGAACCCTTCGACGCCCCCACGGACTCATTGGCGGAGTTCCTCGTCGAGCGCTATCGGTTCTACACCGAAGCGCCCGACGGGTCCATCCGCTACACCGATGTCGATCACGACACGTGGACGCTGTACCCGGCCGCCGCAACTGTCGAAACCGATACACTGTTGCGGGCCGACGGCTTCGCGCGTCCGGACGAAGAGCCCGTGTACTACTACAGCCCGGGGCTCAATGTCGTCGCATCTCGGAGCAAACAGTTGCGGGAGAACACGGGATGACCACTGAGACGGACGATGAGACGGGTGTCGGGTCGAACGAGGCGGTTGTGTTGTTCGACGGAGTCTGTAATCTCTGTAACGGGCTTGTTGCCTTTCTGATTCCCCGGAACTCTGACGGGCGACTTCGATTCGCCGCGCTACAGTCCGACGCGGGACAAGATCTGTTGACTCGGCACGGCCTACCGACGGAGGGGTTCGATTCGTTCATGCTCGTCGAAGGAGATCGACTGTATACGAAATCGGACGCCGCAATCCGCGTTGCGGAACTGCTCGGCTGCCCGTATCGCGCAGTACGCATCAGTCGGCTTATTCCGAGCAGGGTCCGCGATTCTCTGTACGACGTTGTCGCCAACAATCGCACCGACTGGTTCGAACGGAAAGACCAGTGTATGATACCCAACGAGGACGTCAGCGACCGGCTTCTCTAACGCACGGCGACCACAAGATGGAACAGGCCGATGAGCGTGAACCCCGCTGCGACTAACCAATCGCCCGGTCGGGAGCCCATGTGACGCTGCGTCGCCGCACGGAGAAACCACCAGCCGGCGATCCACGCGAGCAGGTACGGCGCGAACCACGCCGCACGCCAGCGCGAGGCAAGTAAATCGACGAGTCCGATCGAAACCAGGGTGTAACTGACGGCGTGGTTCATGATCTGAGCGATGCCACGGATATCCGATCGCTTCGTCTGGTACGTGACGACGAGCAGCGTAAGCGGACGCAATGAGTCTCCCTCGGTTGGTATCGCGCCGTCGAAGTCCAGTAGCCACGGCATAGCGAAGTGAACGGTTCCGAGGACAACGGTGAACGCACCGCAGATGAGGAAGCCGGCTGTAAGAACGGAGTAGGGGACCATCCGTGGACAGATATTCAGCTGGAAGGTATTGGGATTGGGGGTCTCGTCGCCCTGCTATCTCTGGTAGAGTTGATGCGTTCGTCGCTCACCCGAGACGATAGTTTCGAACACGGTCTCGTGCGACGTACATCGAGACGATACCGACGAGACACGCGAGTACCGCCGAAACGAGCGTCCCACCGAGACCGATCACGAACCGCTCGACGCCGACGACCGAGGCGATCGCGTGGCCAGCAGTTCCAGAGTGAGCGATGATGGTCGGGAGTGCAACGACGAGCACCGCGACCGAGTAGATTGCGAACGCGAATGCGCTGGGCACGATCGCTTTGGTGCTTCGAGAGACGCTGACGGCCTCAAAACGCGGAAATCCGACACCGATCCCGGTGCCGATCGCACCTGACACGGCCGACAAGACGAGCGCTGACACGGCGAGGCTCGCAACAACCGGGACCGGATGTGGACTCAGAAGGCCCGCGATAACGGTCGCTGCGACGGTTATCGGCGCTATCAGGAGGGCACCGGAGAGGACGTGTCCGACGACGAGCGAGCGCTCGGGAGCCTCCGAGAGCAGTGTGACAGGGAGTGCTGCCCCCTCCTGTCCCACCACGTTAAGTGCAAACAACGACCCGGCAACCCACGTACCGCTGAACATAATCCACAACGGAAGCCCGGTTCCGATCTCCCCTGTTTGGGCGGCCGTGACAATCGGGCCGGCGAGGACGATCAGGGGATACAACGCGAACGACAGCGAGATCGGTGACCGGCGGGCACGTTTCCAGTCGACTGCGACGACACCGAACACTGGCTGTGAGAGAATTCGTGCGAGTCCGTCGAACTGTGAAGCGTCGTCGTCCGACCGCTCGAGCTTATGGGTGATGTGAACACCGTCAGCGTACCAGAGCCACTCCGAGAGTCGGTACAGGGTCAACCCCGCTACACCGACAAACACTGCCGTGAATCCCACTGCGCCGATCGCTCTGAACGGTGACGCCCCGATACCGAGCCCCAATGCCGCGAGGTCGCCGAACCAGTCGATCGGCGTCGGTGCGAGTACTCGATAGATCGGTTCCAGAACCGATGCGAACGCGTTCGTGAAGATCAGCGCGAAGTACCCGATACCGACCAACAGGAGAAACAGCGTACGAAGGCGGCTGAGCAGCCGCGAGCGAACACCAGCGTTCCGAACGCTCAGCGCGAGGAGGAAGCCTGCCGGGATTCCGGTCACGAGTATGAGACAGAGTGTGAGCAACAGGGTGGGGATCGTGAGTAGTGAGCCGGCACCGACAGCGAATGCGACCGTAACGGCACTTCCAACTGTGAGGAAGAACGCCACCCAAAGCATGAACTCGGCGAGGACGAGACCACCAATCACGTCCCGGTGTGACACCGTCGTCAACAAGCCGTCAAGGTTGTCTGGGCGAAGCGCCACGGCGTACGCGCGATATCCCCCCAACCCGACCACGAAGGTCCAGCCATAGACAAACGCCATCCGCACCCATTCGATGAGCGGTTCAGTCTCGCTTCCGGCAACGAACCCACCGACAAGGTACGCTCCGAACACCCCACCAATCGAGAACGGAAGCAGCATGACCGCTGCGAACGCGAGCGCCAACAGCTGCGTCGTATTCGCTTTCATCGTCCGCCAGCGACGCCGGAGTTCGATCCGAGCAATGAGCCGCGGACGTTGCGCCCGCGTCATCGGTCCCCGACCGGTTCGTCGTCCTCGACGCGCACGTCTTGTCGGGGCGTAGCGTCTCCGGTCTCTCCGGTAGTCGAGTCGGGAGCTGCCGGTCCGCGTTCGGCGGTGACCGAGAGGAACACGTCTTCGAGGGTCGTTCCCTCCTCGGCTTCCATCCGCGCCGTCAGTGCCGTGGGTGAGCCCTCGGTAACGAGGTCGCCCTCATAGAGGACGCCGACGACATCCGCGAGCTCCTCGACGACCGAAAGGATGTGTGTCGAGAGGAACACCGTGTGGCCGGCGTCGGTCAGGTCCGCGATGACGTCGAGGACGGTCCGGGCCGCCCGCGGGTCCAAGCCGCTGGTCGGCTCGTCAAGGAACACGACATCGGGTTCGTGTAACAGTGCCTGAATCAGCCCGATCTTCTGGCGCATCCCCTTCGAGTAGTCATCGATCCGCTTGTCCGCATCGTCAGTGAGATCGAATCGATCCAACCAGTCCGCGATTCGAGTCTCCATCTCGGCGGCGGAGAGATCACGAAGCCGACCGAAGTATTCGAGTTGTTCACGTCCGGTGAGCTCATCGAAAACCGGCGGTTCCTCGGGGAGATAGCCGATTGATGCTCTAATGGCATCACGATCCGAGACGGGATTCCCGTTGATCCACGCCTCGCCGTCAGTCGGCCGCGTCAGCGACGTCAACATCCGCATTGTCGTCGTTTTTCCAGCGCCGTTCGGTCCGAGGAAGCCGTACACTGTGCCGCGTTCGACGGTGAGATTGAGCCCGTCGACGGCGACCTCGGTCCCGAATCGTTTCGTCAGTCCGTGCGTTTCGATGGCGTCTGTGTTTCGTGTCATCGGACGGGTGAGGTGGTTGGTTTCGTACTGCAGTCGGTCACAAGACGATGCCTCCGAATCCGACAGCCACGAAAGCCAGCGCGATCACCGTCGGGAACACGGCTTTCCGAAGACGTGCGAACGCAAACCGTCTCGGGGAACGATCAGTGATGATGAGGTCACCCGCGAGGGCGATTTCGTTCTGCCGGCGTTCCGTGACTCCCGCAATACGATATTCCTCGCCGGGGACGATCCGTCGTTCGACGTAGCGCCGCGTGCCGAGGCCCGGGACAATCCGTATCCATCTCGCAACGGGTTTGAGTTCATCTCGGATGTCGACGAACCGCTGGATACGCTCGGGTGGTGTTTCACTGGTACTGACGGTGATAACCGTCGATTCCGTATCAAGCGCGAACCGTTTGGCCGACGGGACGACGCCGAGAGTTCCGGTCGGACTGTCGAGCGTGAACGGACGCGTCGCCACGCCGTCGTCAAGATGAGCGTGAAACCACGGGATCCCGATCCCGAACGGTTGCCGTTCGGTGACCTCGAACTCGAAGCCGAGACACCGAGACCCCGTGAATGGAGCCGTGAGGATCTCGCTCGATTCGTTCGCAACGCCGCGGCACACGACGAAGGAGCCGGTGTCCGTCACCTCGCTTGGGTCTTGGACGTTGGCATGGAGGACACGCGGGACGACCACGAGCGGTCGGAGTCCGTACCAGCCGATCGCAAGACTGAGAGCGATGAATCCGATTCCGGCGACCGTGTACAACATCAATGAGAGAGGTGTGGGTTGTCCAACCCATTGGAGCGACAGGCTGCTGTCGTCGCGTCCGATTGGAACCGTTCTTCGGCTATCCCACCGAGAGAGAGTACCGGATCGAGTGCCGCGAAGCACAGCTGTCGGGCCTGGAGGACGGCGAGGATCGGTATCGGGACGGACAGTATCGGTTGCTTGCGGCGGAGTCGCGCGGCTTCTCGGAAGGGCTTGAGGAGGGCCATACTACATATCACCACGAAGATAATATATAAAACGGCGGTACGATCCGATCTGATCGATTCGGTGAAACTCATTTAAAATGACACATTAATCTCCGCTACAGTCAATATAGCGGACTTGTGAACCGGTCAATAAAGAGCGTATGGGCCACGGTTTGCGGTAGATTATGACGTATTCGCGCTGGTCCTCAATTGCAAGCAAACGGTATTTGCCACCCACCCACCGGCACGGCCACAGACTAGACCGAAGACGGGGGCGATGCACAACCCCAGTCCGACAGCGAAGACCCAGAACACAACCCTAGAGAGCGGCCATACTACAATCGGGCTACCGGTCGGAGTACTGATTACGGTCACGATGAAGGTGAGTACCGCCAAGACACCTCCAATGAAGCCAGTGCGGAGTCCGGCAGCACCCGGGTCCGTGGCACGGATTACGGCGATGACTCCCGAAATAAACGCACCGATTATCATAATACCGCCACCGAGTGTTGCCTCCGAGTGTGGCAGCTGATTGATTACGGCTGCAACAGGTAGCGATGAGAGCGTGCCAATGAGCGCGACTCGCCACGCCGATGGTACAGTGTTGAGGAGCGAGGGGGACATACAATTCTCAAAACAACTGAGAGCCAGCATAAAATCTTCGTAAGAGTGGCATAGGTAGGGGAATAACGGCTAAGATGTGGTACATCTACAATCTTCAGCGACCGGCGGTTTTATGCGAAAATATGTCTGATGAATAGGATTTCAGAGTCGATCCCGAAAAGTATACGGACATGACCCGTCAACCTGACCTGTAGGTGTACTGGATAATCGCTCATACTCGTAGCCGCCGTATGTGATTTCTGCGAGATAAATGCCGACCAGAATACCTGTTCCTTTCGTGATTCTAACTGGAGCTCCTCATATCGTGACTTCCATCTATCCGAACACTCTAACGTTTCGTACACGAGATTCTACTGTCGAATCTCTGTGAGCGATTACTCCGCGTGTTTCAGTATTTGAGGGGTGACGATCACCTCAAGCGCAGCAATCCCGAGTGCGATCCAACGAATCGTGCCTTCGAGGAAGAGGAACGCGATGATGGCGATGACCGCGGCATTAACGAAGCTAATGCCATAGCGAATGGCTGGACTGTCAAAGATGGAGGGCATATGTATGGTCCGATTAGGTGCCTAATCTTATTCTTTTATATCCTCGCTCAAGAGAACTACTCTCGTTGACGGCTATCGGCTTCTTCATCGGATAGTAGTAGAAGTGAACTGTTGATTAGTTCCCGATGCTATCGAGCGATTCTGAAACCCGATTCGTCTCGACTCGGTCTGAGCTGTCGCCTTGTACCTGTAGATAGGCCGCAGCAATAATCCCGTACAGCAGGACGAAGAGGATGCTATTGAGCGTGTTCACGATGAGTTCTCCGACGACCGCTGCGTCGGTAATGTCGAAGAGAGTTCCGACGATACCACTGATGGCTCCGATGACGCCAGCAAGGATGACGAGGACAGCGAGCTTCAATCGGTTCCCGCGTGACAGTCCCCAACTCTGTTTGAGTCCACTGACGATTCCCCGATCCTCAACGCCGATCGCGAACGTGAAGAACAGGAAACTGACTGCGAGGAATATGCCGGGAAAGAACAACAATACGAATCCGATCATAATAGCGGGGCCGACAATGAGCCCGCCGACGAACAGCGAAAGCGTGGCCCGTCCCATGCGCCGCGTGTAGAGATCACTCGGGAAGGTTGATAACTGCGCTTTGGGGCGAGTGAATGCCCGAGAAAGGACGACGAAATACGCGGAGCTGAGAATGACGGCCGCGACGAATAGGCCACCAGCAACAGTACCCGAGACGGGGAGTGTCATTCCGAGGGCTGCTTCAATTTCGCCTGCCGGGCCAGCCGGAAAGAAGCTGATAACTGCCGTGTTGATCGATGCCTGTGTCAACAACTGAAATGCGAGAAACCCAACGAGAAGTACCCCACCGGTTGGCGTGAGTACTCGCTTGATCCCATCGCTAATCGCTCGCCCAAGTTGGAGGGTCATATCGTGTTTCCGGTCCCATTAGAGCATAAACACGGGGAAGGGTCATATCGGATTTTAACTCATATACAGGATGTTCTAGAAAAGTTAGCACACTTGTGTTGCTCCTCGGGGATCGGTCAAGACAGTATGTACATGTAGAATTAGTAGTCCAGTTTCTAATTGTCCGCTCGTAACCGTTCAGGAAAGACCGTGTGTTCCGCTATGAGAGCAAAGAGTAGTCCAATATAACTCCCAACAATGAGGGCGTCAAATGACGATATAAATGGGGGGATTCCGAACGCAAGCAAAAGCCCGAGTGTGAGAGGAAAGACAATCATAGCGATACCAAACACCACCAATGTCAAACGCTCTCGGCGCTGTTCCGAGTATCGGTCACGTACAACCCAGACAACCGGACCGGCAAGGAGCGCGATACCGACTGCAGTGCCCACAATAGACCCCATAGAATAAGACCATCTCCCTTGAGTCGAAAAAAGCTCAACAGAGCGTATATCCCTCCAAATACGAATACAAGGAATTGTCGCGCAGCGGGTGAGAGCGGGGGGATCATGTGTCAAAGAAATCTCGATTGGTATAAAATATTTCCACGGGAAAGCCGAACCACTTGCAGATTCGTTGGACTAGATAACCTAGTTAAAAAGGTAGACACAACTCCTAGTCAAGTGTTCTATAATGAGGGACAACTTGATTCAATTTGATTTTGAACTTCAGAGACCGTTTTTATCACGTGGACCGTTGGGTTGCCTATGAGTTCTGAACAGACCGTTACGGGGGAGTCCCCAGATCCATCGACTGCTGACGAAGGCTTGCTTCGTTTTTCTGTGCTCTATCCTAGCCGTGATGGGTGGGAGACAGTACTCGTCGGTGGAGTCATGATCCTGTTCCTCTGGTTGATTATTCCGCTGTTCATCGCCGCAGGATATTTCCTCCGTCTAACGCGAGCAGCAGGTCGCGGCGATGTCGAACCACCCGCATTCGACGACTGGTGGGGACTACTTGTAGACGGCGTGAAACTGGTTCTCGTCTTGCTGCCTGCCACAATCGTCTACGCACTAGCTATATTCCTCGCCGCAGAAGTTCATGACGCGCTTGCGTTCCTCGTTGCTCTCGCTGGCTTCTACGTGTACCCCAGCATCTATATGAACTATTCAGTCACCGACGACTGGAAAACAGCCTACAACCCATCGATCCTCATTGAACAGCTCACGACAACCACGTATCTATACGGCTTTCTCCTCTATGTGCTCGTCATCAACGGGATCGGCGGCATCGTGGCTATATTGCTGCTTGGTGCTTCACTATTAACAATCGTTGGATGGATCATCATCTGGCCGATGATCTACTTTTACTGGTACGGGATGGATGCGGCGCTCTGGGGGCGAGTATATATTCGACTTGAAACGACCTGAAAGCGTCCTCAATTGTCGCGTAGCGCGCTCACATATCGAAGTTACTTTCCTGATTCAGTTGGTGGTACGCATAATGGCCACCTATGAAGCGTTTGACCAAGGCGTAGAGGTGAACGGTCAAACGGTCCTCACAGTCGTCGAAAAGGCAATGGGACGGTTTTCTGAAACCTATCAGGAGCGGGCACTCCAAGCACTTGCTGCGGAAGGAATCACGGATCCGGATCCTGAAGAGTGGTATCCGCAGCAAACCTGGCTGGATACCTTTGAGACGATTGCTGAGGAGCTACAGCCGCATGTCCTCGATCGCCTTGGCGAACAGCTGCCGGAAGTCGCCACGTGGCCGAACGACTTCGATACCGTTCCTAAGGGGCTCCAGTCGATCGATGATGCCTATCAACAGAATCATCGTGGGGGCGACATCGGCTCCTACGAGTTTGAGCAGATAGAGGATCGAGCGGGCGAGCTCACGTGTTACAATCCGTACCCTTGTCCGTTCGACCGAGGACTCATCCGTGGTGTCGCTAGACAGTACGCGTCTGTCGATGCGTTCGTCTTTATTGAGGAAACTGGAGACACGTGTCGTCGTGACGGGGACGATACCTGTACGTACACCGTGTACTGGTGACTATCGATCGTAGGATTCGAGGGCATCTCGGAGTTCTGCAGCGGTGAAGTCCGACGCGAGGGAGGCTATCTCTTGGAGATCCTCGTACGTCTCTCGTAGCTCTTCGATCCGTTCGGCCTCGGTTTCGCTCTCGTCAGGGAGTTGTGCTTGTGCGCGTTGAATTGTTCGTAACGTCGTTTGGATCTCCCGTTGGATGTACTGCTGGAACACGTCTTGTAGAATGAACCAAATTTCTCGCTCAGCCGCATACTTAACGCGTCGTCCGCCGCCCGCCGAGGATCGACGATGGATGAGCCCGATCCGCGTCAAGGTACGAGTGACGTTACTGATCGTTGATTTCGCGTAGCCTGTCTCGTCGACGAGCTCTGGGATTGAAAGTGGGTCTTCGGAGAAGTATAACACACCGTAGATGCGGCCCGCACTTCGGCTGAGACCGTAGACTTCTGCCGACTGCTCCATCGACTCGATAACCCGCTCGCGCGCAACGGCGCGATCATCTTCACTCATAGGTGGATGGTGTCCATACTACGTGTTGGGTACTCTGTTGAGTCATACTTTGGTTATGAAATCCGTAAGTATTAAATCGTTTGATTCGTTTGTTCGGAGTGAACCGAACAAACAAAACTCCCCCGTCAAACCCTCATCAAATCTATGGCAAGCGCCTTCCCACACCAGCCCCCAGTCACCCACGCTCCCCGTGAACAAACGAACATCGTTGTCAACCGAGACGAGCCAACTGAGATACTACAGGTCCTCTCATCCGGGTCGGCACAGGAGATTTTGAGTACACTCAACTCGGAACCGAAAAC
>NZ_JAXRUU010000013.1:0-56043 GCF_034497445.1 Halorubrum sp. AD140 | reverse complement strand
GGGTCGAGCGAGAACGACGCGCCGCGGTTCTGGAGCGCGATCCCCGTCTCGCCCGCGACGAGCCCGGAGCCGAACCCGGCGAACCGCGAGTTGATGTACGAGACGACGTTCCCCTCGTCGTCGGCGACGGTGAGGAGCACCGTGTCGGCGTCCTCGGCGTTCGCGTCGGGGACGCCGAAGGAGACGTCGTGGTTGGCCTCGGGACCGACCTCCGTCGAGCGCTTCTTCGCCCACTCGGTCGACCCCAGCGGCGGCGTCTCCTCGTACGTCGGGTCGGTGATGTACCGGTGTCCGTCGTGGAAGGCCACCTTCATCGCCTCCGCGAAGTAGTGGACGCGCTCGGCCGAGTCGTAGTCGTGCTCGCCCGCGCCGAGCTCGGCCGCGACGTTGAGCGCCTCCAGCGCGATGAGCCCCTGGTTGTTCGGCGGGAGCTCGTACACCTCCGCGCCGTTGTACGTCGTCGAGACGGGCTCCGGCCACTCGACCTCGAAGTCTGCGAGGTCGTCGACCGTCATGAACCCGCCCTGCGACTGGACCTCCTCGGCGATCGCTTCGCCGATCTCGCCCTCGTACACGACGTCGGCGCCGCGCTCGGCGATCTTGCGCATCGACTCGCCGAGCTTCGGCAGGCGAACCGTCTCGCCCGCCTGGGGGGCGTCTCCCTCGAACAGGAAGGCCTCGCGGGCGTGGTCGTCGGTGAACAGCTCCTCGGCCCCGGCCCAGTAAGACGCGATCACCTCGGAGACGGGGTATCCCTCGGTCGCGTACCGGATCGCGGGTGCGAGAGCGTCGGCGAGGGTGAGCCGTCCGAGCTCCTCGACCGTGGCCTCCCATCCACGAGCCGTTCCCGGGACCGTGACGGCGTGCGGGCCGTAAAACGGCATGCCGGCGTCGTCGGTGTCGTCGACCGCGTAGCCGCCGTCGTCGGGGTAGTACGCCGAGACGTCCTCGGCGTCTCGCAGGGCGGCGCGGACGTTCTCGATCGTCGCGGCGGCGGGCGCCCCGCCGCAGGAGCGCATCGCGCCGACGTCGCCGTCCGCCGTGCGGTACAGCGCGAACACGTCGCCGCCGAGTCCCGTGGAGGTCGGCTCGACGACGTTGAGCGCGGCGGCCGTCGCCACCGCGGCGTCGAACGCGTTTCCGCCCTCGCGGAGCGTCTCGATCCCGGCCTGACTGGCGAGCGGCTGACTCGTGGCGACGACGCCTCGCTGGCCGTACACCGTCGAACGCCGCGAAGTGAACCGGTCCAGGTCTGGTTCCATATCGACCCATTCCGGGCCGCGCTGTTAAGTGGTGCCCCGGACAGTTCCGGTCTGATCGTTCGGGCGATTCGACGGTGGACGGTCGACGGCCGACGGCGCCGCGTGAGTCGTCTCCGCGCCGAAGTCGTCCTCGGGTTGCGGGCCACGTCCTCGAGCGACCCGGCGAGCCGGCGGCGGCGCGGTGGGGTCGAGGCGAACTGGTTCCTTATTAAATTTGGCAACTATGTAAATATTGATCGACATCGAACGTGAAGGACCGGCTTACCAATATATGATCCAGATTTCCTGCTCAAATTACAACATACGTTTCTAATTTCACTATTCTCCGGGGATTTGTGCATCCATTAACGTGATCGTTAGCGCTCTTCCAACATGCATCACAATATTTTTACCTGCGTACATCACGGTGTGGGTATGGGAAGTCAACCCACTGAAGACACGGACCCGAGCGTCCGACGACGACGGCTGCTCGGCTTGCTCGGAAGCGCAGGTATCGCGGGCGTCGCTGGATGTGCCGGCGGCGACGGCGGCGACGGCGGCGACGGTGGCGACGGTGGAGACGGTGGAGACGGCGGCGACGGCGGCGACCGCGATTACAGCATCGAATTGGAGTCGGACCTCGCCAATCCGGACAACTCCGACCTGAGCGCCGACGACGTCTCGATGGGCGGCGAGTTCGTCGGGACGCTCAGCGCTGACGTCGCGCAGTACGACCCGATCCAGCAGACGGACACGACGTCGGTCAAGGCGACGCTACACATCTACGAGTCCCTCATTCGACCGGACTGGGTCGGCGAGTACCACAACGTGCTCGCGGAGGAGTACGAGCAGGTCGACGACACGACCTGGGAGTTCACCCTCCGCGAGGGCGTGGAGTTCCACAACGGCGACGAGCTGACCGCCGAGGACGTCCAGTTCTCCTTGGAGCGGTACGAGGGTGCTCCGAACGAGGCCGACGTGTACACGTGGTACGACGGCTCCGAGGTCGTCGACGAGTACACGATCGAGATCTCGACCGATGGCGCGTACGCGCCGTTCCTGACCGACATCTCCGGGATCTCCATCGTTCCCTCGGCCGCGGGGGAGGACGGCGACGTCGACCTCGAGGAGGAGCCGGTCGGCACCGGCCCCTACGTGTTCGACGAGCACGAGAACGACGACATGTGGCGCATGCAGCGCAACGAGGACTACTGGTTCGAGGGGAGCGACACGGTTCCCGACACCCCACCGATCGAGACGGTCACGCTCGAGATCATCGTCGAGTCGTCGTCGCAGGTGGCGGCGATCGAGGCCGGCGACGTCGACATGATCAACTCGCCGCAGCCGGGCAGCATCAGCGACCTCGAGGACAACGACGAGGTCGACGTCGCGGAGGTGCTCGGAGCGGGGACCGACCAGTTCTTCTACCCGCTCGGCGTCGAGCCGTTCGACAACAAGGAGTTCAGACAGGCGATCACCCAGCTGATCCCGCGGGAGTCGATCGTCGACGCCGTGTACGACGGCACGTCCATCCCGGCGTACGGCGCCATCTCGCCGATGCTCGGCGACTACTCGCCGGTCGAGCTCCACGAGGAGATCGCCGAGGAGTGGGCCGGCTACAACCCGGAGCGCGCGACCGAGACCATCGAGAGCATCTTCGAGGAGGAGGGAATCGAGGCCCCCTTCGAGACGACGATCATCACGAACGACAACCCGCAGCGCGTCCAGTGGTGTGAGCTCATTCAGGAGAGCATGCAGAGCACCGAGCTCTTCGACGTGAGCCTCGACCAGTTCGAGTGGAACACGTACCTCGACCGCGTGAACGCCGACGACTCTCACGAGAACAACGAGATCATCGCGCTCGGCTGGTCCGGCGGCTGGGACCCCGACAGCTACGTGTACGACATCTTCCACACCGACCAGGCGTCGCCCGCGTGCTGTAACACCAACTCCTACTCCAACGAAACCGCCGACGAACTCCTCGAACAGGGTCTCGAACAGCTCGAAGAGGAGGACCGCGTCGAAACCTACCAAGAGTTCCAGCGGTTCATCGCCGAAGAGGTCCCCACCGCCTACATACAGTTCTCCTACGTCTACGACGTGGTGCGCGCCGACCGCGTACAGAACTGGTACGCCTACCCCAACGACAGCTACGAGCTGTTGGGGCTGTACGCGCCGTACGTCGACCAGGTCGCCTGGGTCGAAGACGAGTAACTCCCGCGGCCGCCCTCTACCCGTTCCATTCACATGTCAGTTCGAAAATACGCACTCAAGCGTCTCATCGTGATGATCCCCGTCCTGTTCGGGGTCACGCTGTTGACGTTCAGCCTGACGAAGATGCTCCCGGGCGATCCCGTCACCTTCATCCTGCAGTTTACGGACGTCTCGGAGGAGGTACGTCAGCAGCTACGCGCACAGTACAACCTCGACGAGCCGGTCTGGAAGCAGTACCTCCTCTGGCTCGCCGACGCGATCACACTCGACTTCGGCGAGTCCGTCATCTCCGGACAGAACGTCTCCGACGAGCTCGTGTCCCGGATGCCCCAGACCGTGCTCCTCGGCGTGGCGTCCTTCGTCATCGCCGCGATCATCGGTATTCCCGCGGGCATCCTCGCCGCCGTCCGGAAGGGGGAAGCCGCCGACGAGGTGAGTCGAGTGGCGGCGCTGGCCGGCATCGCGACCCCGAACTTCTGGCTCGGTCTCATGCTCATCTTAGTGTTCAGCGTGGAGCTCGGTTGGTTCCGAACCATCCCGCCGGACGCACCGCTGCTGTCGATAGCGTCGCTCAAGTTCATGCTGTTGCCGGCGGTCACGCTCGGCACCGCGCAGGCCGCGCTGTTGATGCGGCTGATGCGGTCGTCGATGCTCGAAGAGCTCAACAAAGACTACGTCCAGATGGCGCGCGCCAAGGGGCTCCCCGAGCGGACGGTGATCCTCAAACACGTCCTCCGCAACTCGCTCATCGCCGTCGTGACCGTCGCGGCGCTACAGATCGCGTTCATCGTCGACGGCGCGGTCGTCGTCGAGCAGGTGTTCTCCTGGCCCGGTGCGGGGCGCATGCTCGTCGACGCGATCGTCCAGCGGGACTTCCCGCTCATCCAAGCGACGACGCTCATCGTCGGCGTGACGATCGTGTTGGCGAACTTCGCCGTCGACCTGGTGTACTCGCTGCTCGACCCGCGAATCAGATACTGATCTCCGATACTCATGTCACAACGAAACCGAACCACGACTCGCGGTCGAATCCGGATCTCCGGGTTCGACTCCAGCGTCATCGAACGAGACCGGGAGTTCGTCGACTGGGACGAGAGCGTCGACTCCGACGTCTCGGCCGACCGATGGACTCGCGCATGGCAGCGATTCCGCCGCAACAGAACGGCCCTGCTCGGGCTGGCGGTCATCCTGCTGATGGCGTTTCTCGCCGTCTTCGCTCGTCCGATCGACGTCTTCGGATTCACCGTCCAGCCGTTCTCGATCGCGCCGTACGACCCGAACGCGTCGAACTTCAACGCGCTCGAACAGCCCCCCTCGCTCCAGTACCCGTTCGGCACCGACTGGTCCGGGAAGGACATCTTCTCCCGGGTGATCGTCGGCGGCCGAATGAGCCTCACTATCGGGCTCATCGCGGTCTCGCTCGCGCTCGGCGTCGGGGTCCCGCTCGGCTCGATCGCGGGCTACTTCGGCGGCTGGATCGACGAGTTCATCATGCGGATCGTCGACGTGCTGTACGCCTTCCCGTTCCTCGTGCTGGCGATCGCGTTCATCGCGATCTTCGGCCAGGGGTTCTGGCGGATGATCGGCGCGCTCGTGCTGGTGAGCTGGATCGGCTACGCCCGGCTCATACGGGGCGAGATACTGAGCGTGAAAGAAAACGAGTACGTGAGCGCGGCCGAGGCGCTCGGCGCCCGCGACCGCAGCATCATCTTCAGACACATCGTCCCGAACGCCATCGCGCCGGTCATCGTCCAGGCGACGCTAGGTATCGGGACGTACGTCCTCTCGGCCGCCGCGCTCGGGTTCCTCGGGCTCGGACTCGAACCCGGGAGCGCGGAGTGGGGATCGATGCTCTCGAGCGGCCGCGAGTCGCTCGTGGAAGGGAACTACTGGATCACGTTCTTCCCGGGCATCGCGATATTCCTGTTCGTGATGTCGATCAACCTGGTGGGTGACGGCGTCAGGGACGCGCTCGACCCGCAGAGCGACACCGCAAGCGAGAGGCTCCGATAATGGCGCTGCTCGAAGTCGAGAACCTCGAAACGCGGTTCTACACGGAAGAGGGCGTGGTACAGGCCGTCAACGACGTCTCGTACGCGATCGACTCCGGAGAGACGTTCGGCGTCGTCGGCGAGAGCGGCGCCGGAAAGAGCGTGACGAGCCTCTCGCTCATGCGCCTCATCGAGAATCCCGGTCGGATCGAGTCGGGCGAGATCCGGTTCAAGGGGCAGGACCTGCTCTCGCTGTCGGACGAGGAGATGCGACAGCTCCGCGGCAACGAGATCGCGATGGTGTTCCAGGACCCGCTGACCGCGCTCAACCCGGTGTACACGATCGGCGAGCAGATCGCCGAGGCGGTCAGGCTCCACCGCGACGCCACCGACGAGGAGGCCCGCGAGCGGGCCATCGAGGTGCTGGATGCGGTGGGGATCCCCGATCCGGCGGAGCGGTACGACCAGTACCCACACGAGTTCTCGGGCGGAATGCAACAGCGGGTCATCATCGCGATCGCGCTCTCGTGTGAGCCGGACCTGCTGATCTGCGACGAGCCGACGACCGCGCTCGACGTGACGATCGAAGCGCAGATCCTCGAGCTGCTCGAAGATCTCAGCGAGGAGTTCGACATGGCGATCCAGTTCATCACCCACGACCTCGGCGTCATCGCCGAGATCTGCGACCGGATGATGGTGATGTACGCCGGCGAAGCCGTCGAGCAGGGCTCCGTCGAAGAGATCTACTACGAGCCGAAACACCCCTACACCGTCGGGCTGATGAGCTCGATACCGCGAGTGGGCGACCAGCGCGACCAGCTCGACACGATTCCGGGGACGATGCCGGACCTCGTCAAGCTTCCGTCGGGCTGTAGCTTCCACCCGCGCTGTCCGTACGCAGAGGAGACGTGCACCAGAATGGATCCCCAGCTCGTCGACGTCGACGACGGCCGTCCCGTCAACGGCCCCGATCGGACGCGCCACACCGCCGCCTGTCTCGCGCACTCGGGCGAGCTGGAGGGGGAGCTCACGTACTCGGTCGATGTCGTCGAGGAGTCAGATAGAGCCGCAGACACCGCGGAGGACACCCAATGAGCGCAGAAGAGCTGATCAGCGTCGAAAATCTGACGAAACACTACACGACCGACGAGGGATTCCTCGACCGACTCCTGGGGGACAAGCGCATCGTCCGCGCGGTCGACGGGGTCGACTTCGAGGTCCGCGAGGGCGAGACGCTCGGGCTCGTGGGCGAGAGCGGCTGCGGGAAGAGCTCGCTCGGACGGACGATGCTGGGCCTCGAATCGCCCACGGACGGGGCGGTTCGGTACGACGGCGTCGACCTCACCGAGCTGTCGGAAAGCGAGATGCGACCGTACCGGACGGACCTGCAGTTCATCTTCCAGAACCCGTTCGCGAGCCTCAACCCGCGTCTCACCGTCGAGGACATCATCGGCGAGGCGCTCGACATCCACGACATCGCGGAAGGCGAGGAACGCCACGAGCGCGTGATCGAACTGCTGGAGACGGTCGGGCTCAGCGAGAGCCACGCGACGCGGTACCCCCACGAGTTCTCCGGCGGCCAGCGTCAGCGGATCGGCATCGCCCGCGCGCTCGCGGTGGACCCGCAGTTCATCGTCTGCGACGAGCCGGTCAGCGCGCTCGACGTGAGCGTCCAGGCGCAGATCCTCAACCTCCTCGAGGACCTCCAAGAGGAGTTCGGACTCTCGTACCTGTTCATCGCGCACGACCTCTCCGTCGTCGAGCACATCGCGGACCGGATCGCGGTGATGTACCTCGGCGAGGTGGTCGAGATCGGTCCCACGGAGGAGATCTTCTCGCCGCCGTACCACCCGTACACGTACTCGCTGCTCTCGGCGATTCCGGAGCCGGACCCGCTGTGGGACGGCGATCGCGTCATCCTTGAGGGGAGCGTGCCGTCACCGATGGATCCGCCCTCGGGATGTAAGTTCCACACGAGGTGTCCGATCGTGCAAGACGACTGCAGCACGTGGGACGAACACCCGGACCTCGAGCCGGTCGACGGCGAGGAACACCAGATCGCGTGCCCGTATCACGAGCGGATCGACGCGATCTGACCCAGACCCTGACGACGTCGCCCGTCTGCGCTCCCCCGTCGACGACGTCCCGCCTCGTCGACCGTCACACGTTTATTCGTCACGACCGTTCTGAACCGCAATGCGACGGATCTACGAGTCGGACGCACTCTCTCGTGACGAGGACGATCCGTTCTCCCCGCGCGGCTCGGACGAGAAGGAGAGCCGGTCGCTGAACTGGTCGGCGCTGAGTCACGCGATCCTCCCCGCCGCGGTCCGTCGACGCGCGGTCTCGGTCGCCGTCGAGACGGACAAGCGACGGTACGAGTCCGACGAGACGGTTCTGATACGGGTGACGTTCCACAACCGACTCCCCTTCCCGGTGGCCGTCCCGACGAAAACCCCGGTTCCGTGGCACTGGTCCGTCGACGGACGCGTCGCCGCCATGGACGCGCCCCCCGACGAGCCGGACGAGTCGTCGCTGTTCCGCTTCGAGCGGAACGAACGGAAGATATTCACCCGCCGCTGGGACCAGCTGTATCGGGTCGACGAGCGTCACTGGGAGCCGGCGGGCGCCGGCGAACACGACCTCTCGGTCGCGATCAACACGCCGATGGCGGACGAGACGCACCTGCGGGCGGAGACGACGATCCGGACCCGGTGAGCGTCGCCTCGGACCTGCGGCCGCCGCCGGCGAGCCGAGCGCCGAGTTCGGTCAGATCCCCGTCGACGCGAGGCCGAAGGCGACGTACCCGATCAGACACGACCCGACGAGCGCCGAGAGCCACGCGACAGCGGTGACCGTGATCTTCCGCACGGAGATCCCCTCGGTACCGACCACGAGGCCGCTGCCGATGACGCTCGAGATGATGATGTTGTTGAGCGAGATCGGGAACCCGAGCAGAATGCCCGTCTGGGTGATGACGAAGGCGGGGACCAGCGCGGCGATGGACCGGCGGGTGCCGAGCTGAGAGTACTCGTTGGCGACGGCTTGGATGATCCGCGGAGCCCCTGTCAGGCCGCCGACCAGGAGGCCGGTCGCCCCGACCAGCGTGACCGTCCTGGCCGTCAACAGCGTCGATTCCCCCGCGAGCGTGCCGAGCGGGCCAATGGCGAGGCCGACCTGGCTCCCGCCGCTGGAGAAGGCGACGAGTCCGCCGAGCGCGATCAGGAATCGCCGGACCGCGACGTCGACCGACTGCCTGGCCTGCCGCCGGAGCACTAGGAACGTCGCGACGCCGCAGGCGAGGCTGGTCACGACCATGGCGAGGTCGTAGGCGCCGGCGACCGTCGGGGTCGATCCGATGAGCCGAGACGCGAAGCGTGCGATGGTCGGGCGAGCGCCCCCGGCGGCTGGGAGGACCGAGAGAGTGACGTTGGCGACGACGACGCCGACGAGCCCGCCGAGAAGCGGGATCCCGAGCGTATCTGGCACGTCCTCGCGACGGAGGATCGCGGCCGTCAGGTAGGCGATCGAGGCGCCGGTCGGCGGCACGAGCACCCAGAACGTCGCCAGCTCGCGGTACGTCTCGAGGGCGGGGTCGCCGCCGAGCGCGAGCCCGACGCCGACCACGGCGCCAGTCGTGGCGAACGCGGCAGGGATGGGGTAGCTGGTGGCGACGCCGACGGCGATGAAGCCGGCGGCCGTGAGCAGACCGACCGCGACGGCGAGCGGCGTCAGCGACGCGCCGAGTATCAGGTCGTTCCCGACGGTCTCCGAGACGCTCCCCCCCTGCAGAATCGCGCCCGCCGCCGCGAGAACGCCGACCAACAGCGCCGCCCGCATCACCGAGAGGGCGCGAGCGCCGACCGCCGGCGCCATCGGAGGCGAGGTGCTGCTGGCCCCGAGCGCCCACGACAGCGAGACGCTCGCGAGAAACGCGACGACCAGAAGCGCGGTCGACGACATCCAACCGAACTCACGTCTCTTCGTGCAATAACGTACCGACATCTGTTCGCGTACGCGTCGCGCGGCGCTCACACGCGGTCGGCCGACGGGGGCGGCACGCCGCGCCGACCCCTGTAAACCGGTATCGGCGAAATCAATGCTCCCGACGCTCCGGGGCCCATTCGTGAACCGTCGCGGGCGAGTCCCGAGGCGCTAGTCACCCGCTCTGAGTCCCCGCGAGTGTCGTCGTCGGCCGTCGGCCGCTGCCGGGTTCGAACGTCTCCCGGTTTTCCCGTCCGGAAAAACCCACGATAATTTAACATGAATGTCGTCACACTGTCGTGGTATGGGATACGTAGTCAGGATGCCCAAGCTCGGTCTGGAGATGGATCGCGGCACGCTCATCGAGTGGCGAATCGAGCGAGGCGATCCGGTCGTCGAGGGGGACACCATCGCGGACGTCGAATCCGAGAAGACGAGCGCCGAGGTGGACGCGCGGGAGGACGGCGTGTTACGGACGACGTACCTCGAACCCGGCGACAGCGTCGAGCCGGGCGACCCGATCGGGATCGTCGCCGCGAGCGACGAAGACATCTCGGAGCTCACGGCGGAGCTCGAGGCAGCGGAAGCTCCCGGGCCCGTCGCCGAGTCTAGTGAAGCTGCGACTTCGGCCGCTGTCGGCTCCGATCTGGCGGGCTCTGGCGGCTCCGGGACGACCGACGCCGCGGACTCGGGCGGCTCGGCGGGAGGGTCGGGCGACCGTTCCAGCGGGACCGCCGCGGCCGCGGACCTGAAGATATCGCCCAGAGCGAGGCGACGAGCGAGGGAGCTCGACGTCGACCCGAGCGCGGTCGACGGCTCCGGTCCGCAGGGATCGATCACCGAGGCGGACGTCGAGCGGGTCGCCGAGAGCGACGGGTCGGAGACGGCGGTTAGGGCCTCGCCAAGAGCGAGACAGCGTGCGTCCGAGCTCGACGTCGACCTGAGCGCGGTCGACGGGACGGGACCGGACGGCGCCATCACCGAGGCGGACGTCGAGGCCGCGGCCGAAGACGGCGGGGCGGGTGAGCCGTCGGTCCATCCACCGGTTCGCGAGGAGCGGGAGCTCACCGGGATGCGACGCACCATCGCGGAGAGACTGGGGGAGAGCTATCGCGAAGCGGTCCACGTGACGGAGCACCGAAAGGTTGACGCCGAGGAGCTGCTCGCGGCCGTCGACGCGGCCGATGCCGTACTCGACGTCGACGTCTCGATCGTCGACGTGTTGGTCGGCGCGCTCTCCGAGACGCTGGACGAGCACCCGGCGTTCAACGCGACGTTCGAAGACGACAGCCACCGTATCTACGACGAACAGCACGTCTGTCTCGCTGTCGACGTGGAGGAGGGACTCGTCGCGCCCGCGCTCAGGGACGTGGGAACCTCGTCGCTCGCGGAGATCGCCACGGAGCGTCAGGCGCTCACCGAGCGCGCGCTCTCTGGCGAGTACACGATGGACGACCTGCAGGGCGGAACGTTCACGGTGACCAATCTGGGCGTCCTCGGCGTCGAATCCTTCGACCCCATCATCAATCCGCCGCAGATCGCCATCCTTGGCGTGAACGCGCTGGCCGAGCGACCGGTCCGCGGCCCGGACGACGACGTGGCGTTCCGCCGGTATCTGCCGCTGGATCTCTCGTTCGATCACCGGATCGTCGACGGGGCGGACGCCGCGCGGTTCCTCGGGACGCTGGCGGACCACCTCACGAACCCGTGGCCGCTGCTGCCGGAGTCGGTCCGATCGGCACGTGAAGGGGGCGGCTCCGGCGAGTACTCCTCGACCGGTGGGAGTGACGATCCCGTCACGCTTCCCCAACGCGGAGCCGTCGCACGTACGAACGGCGGGGTCTCGGGAACGGTGTCCGCGGGGTCGTTCGAGTGGTCCTTCGACGAGCCCGAAGATCTCGGCGGCTCCGGCATGGCGCCGTCGCCTGTCGATATGCTCGTCGGCGCGCTGTCGGCCTGTCTCTCTGCGAGCATCGGGTTCCAGGCGCGAAAGCGCGACGTGTCCCTCGAAGGCGTGACGGTCGAGGTCGAGGGATCGCCCGCAGAGGGACCGCTGGGATCGATCGACGTGACCGTGGGTCTCGATTCCGACGCGGACGACGAGACGCTCGACGGCGTCGTGACGCGCGGCGAGCGCACCTGCTACGTCGAGCGGGCGCTGGGAGGGGACATCGACGTCTCTCTGAGATGGGAGCGCGACGAGTGACCGGGAGCGAGACCGCTCGCTCACTCGCCCACGTCGAAACAGCGCCGCCCTCGAACCGCGTCGAACACTGCATCGAACCGGAGGATTCGGGGTCCCTCGGAGACCGGTCGGACGGCGACGTGCGCGTCCTGGAGCGCCAGGTGACGCTCTCCGTCGACGCTGAGAACGGCATCCTCCACGTCGAATCGCAGCTCCTCCTCGTCGTCGAGTGGATTCCACGCCTCGACGCCGACGACGTCGACCCCGCCGGGAACGGTCATCGCGCGGACGCGTCGCGGCGTCGACTCTGCGGGGCCGAGACGGACCCCGACGCCGCCCGCTTCGTCCGGCTCGTGCGCAACGAGCGCGCCGGCGACACCGGAGAGACCGATCTCGGAGGGATGCGCCCGGGAGACGACGCCGCCGATGAACTCCGAAGCGTCGAGGACCGCTCGGGTACCGACGAACGACCGATCCACGACGCCGAGCGTCGCGAGCCCGCGGAGCCTCTCCGTTCCGGCGCTCGATTCGACGGTCGCCGCGACCGTCCCGTGCGAGACGGTGACTTCCTCGGCCCGAACTTCGCCCGCGGCGACCAGCGCGGCGGCCGCGCCGGCGGTCGTCCCGTCTATGGGCGTCGGAACGACGTTGTTCGTGCCGGTTGAGACGGCGGCGACGGGTACCGGTCCGATCGTCGCCGCCACGTCTCTGTTCGTCCCGTCGCCGCCGAGCACGACGACCACGTCGACGGCGTCGCGAAACCGTTCGGCGGCGCGGCGCGTGTCGGTCCGCTCGCCGCTCACCGGAACGTCCAGAACCCCAGCGTCGATGCCCTCCGGGGCGGTTTCTACCGCGTCCTGTCCGATTCCCGCCTTGTCCGGCATGACCAGCGCACCCGGCGGGTCGTCGACGATCGTGAGCCCTTCCAACACGCTCTCGGCGGAGCGCCGCTTCGCGTAGTTGTCACTCACGCTCGCGCCGCCGGTGAGGCGGCGGATGTCGCGACCGGCCGCCGGGTTCACGATGAGACCAACGAGAGCCACGCGTCGGTCTCAGTAGATCCGACGGATCGCGGCTTGGATATCCTCCTCGCCCGGTAACACCTCCTCCTCCAGCGTCGGACTGAAGGGGACGTGCGTGTCCGGGACCCCGACGCGCTCGATCGGCGCGTCGAGGCTGAAGAACGCCTCTTCGACCGCTCTGGCGGCGATCTCGGCGTGGACGCCGTAGGATATCGGGCTCTCGTCGGCGACGACGAGCCGACCGGTCTTCTCCAGGCTCTCGACGATCGTCTCCGTGTCGAGGGGGTACAGCGAGCGGGCGTCGATCACCTCGACGCTCACCTCGCCGTCCAGGGCCTCCGCGGTCGACAACGACTCGCCGACGAGCCGTTGAGTCGCCACGACGGTGACGTCTTCTCCCTCGCGTTCGACGTGTGCCGACCCGATGGGGACGGTGAAGTCCTCTCCGACCGGGACTTCGCCTTCCTGCTCGTAGATCATCTTGTCCTCGAAAAAGAACACCGGGTCGTCCGAGCGAATGGCCGACTTGAGCAGTCCCTTCGCCGCGGCGGGCGTCCCGGGCGCGACCGCTTTGAGCCCCGGGAAGTGTGCGAACCACGTGTGAATGGTTCCCGAGTGCTGGCTGGCAGCGCCCATGCCTCCGCCCTCGGTCGTTCGAACGGTGACGGGCATCTCGGTCTTCCCGCCGAACATGTAGCGCATCTTCGCCATCTGGTTGATGATCTGTTCGCTCGCCACGCCGAGGAAGTCGGAGAACATCACCTCGACGACGGGCCGGCTCCCCGTCGCCGCGGCCCCGACGCCGGCACCGACGAAACCGGCCTCGCTGATCGGCGTGTCGCGGATCCGCTCTTCGCCGAAGTCGTCCATGAGGCCGGCGGTCACCTCGAAGACGCCGCCGAATTCCCCGACGTCTTCGCCCATCACGAACACGTCCTCGTCGTCTTCCATCTCTTCCCGGAGCGCGGAACGGATGGCCTCTCGAACGGTCATCGTCTCGGTCCCTCCCGCGTCCATTTCCGCATCGGCTCCCGTTTTCGTGCTCATTGTGGATCACCTCGCTTCGATCCGCCGTCCGCGCGCGGACTCCTCGCGTATTGTTCGATCTCCGGCGGCGTGACGGCGAACATGTCCTCGTAGGCCTCCTCCGGGCTCGGGTCCGGGGCCTCTCGAGCGAACTCGACCGCGTCTGCCACGGTCGCTTCGACCTCCTCGCGAAGCGTCTCGAACTCCTCGTCGGTGAGCTCGCCGCGCTCTATCAGCCGGTCTTTGAACGTCTCGATGGGGTCTCGCGCCCGCCACACGTCGATGTCCGCCTCCTCGCGGTAGGGTTGCTGATCGCCCTCGAAGTGTCCCCGGTATCGGTACGTCTCCGCCTCGATGAACGTCGGCCCGTCGCCCGCCAGCGCCCGCTCGCGAGCCTCTCCGACGGCCTCCGCGACGGCCGTCACGTCCATCCCGTCGATGGTGAACCCCGGGATGCCGTACGCCTCGGCGGTTTCGCTGAGGTTCTCGATGTTGTGCTGTTTCTGGACGGGCGTTCCCTCCCCGAACTGGTTGTTCTCGTTCACGAACACGGCGGGGAGGTCCCACGTCGCCGCGAGGTTGATCGCCTCGTGAACCTGTCCCTGCGCGACCGCACCGTCGCCGAAGAAGGCCAACGCGACGCGGTCCTCGTCCTTCTGATCTGCGGTCAACGCCGCACCCGCCGCGATCGGCGGGCCCGCACCGACGATTCCGTTCGCGCCGAGCATGCCGGCGTCGACGTCGGCGATGTGCATCGATCCGCCCTTGCCGTTACAGTACCCGTCGGTACTGCCGAGCAGTTCGGCCATCATGTACTTCGGGTTCAGTCCCTTCGCGATACAGTGCCCGTGTCCCCGATGGGTACTCGTGATGTAGTCCTCGTCGTCCAGCGCGGCGCACGCGCCGACGGCGACCGCCTCTTCGCCGATGTAGAGGTGTACGAACCCCGGGATCTCCCCGTCAGCGAAGAGATCTCCGGCCGTGCCGTCGAACTCGCGGATCGTGAGCATCCGTTCGAGGATCTCGATGCGGCCCTCCTCTGTCTCCAAGTCTATCGTCGCCATACACTCGGAAGATCGCATATATCATATATAATGCTGTTGTACTATTCCCGACATTTGCGTGCGCGTGCCGAGGTGGGAGCGCGATCGCGGAGAGAGACGGAGGCCGCGACCGGAGGACGGGGTCGCTGGCCGAACTGCGGAGATCGCGTGCCTCGCGTCGTCTCGGTGTGAGCCGTCAGAACGGGCCGAGCGTCCACGCCATCACCGGTACGGACACGGCGTGACCCGTGTTCCTTCCGTCGAGCGGCGATCGGTCGGGCCACTACCGATCGAACTCCACCCCGACATCGGCCTTGAGGGTGAACACCGTCGATTCGAGGGAGTGTTTCGAGACGGTAAGCATGCGAAGCATGTACGAACTGAGAAGCACGTACGGGGACAGTGCGATGACGAACGCGAGGCTGACATAGAGGAGTCGCGCTCCGACTCCCGGGAGCGTCGTTCGCGGGAAGAGACCGGTGTCCATCGCGAGCAGCACGTACGACGTGAAGACGATGACCGGGAGCGAGAGAACGAGGAGGGCACTCGACAGGTTCCGGAGCTCCCGCTTGAAATACAGCGTCGTGAAGTACTCTCGACCGGACGCGAGGATCGTGAGTATCCGGAGTAACGTCGTGAGCGAGTCGTGATCCGATTCCGTGAGTGCGTCCCCGTGAGCGGCTTTCAGACGCCGGGTCACGTTGATGTGGCGGGCGTAGGGGTAATCGAGCGTGCTCAAAAGGAGGATCGACACTCGGGGGTCGGTTTGCCGGATGCGACTCTCGATCTGGGACAATCGCGTGTCGATCTCGTCGACGAAGGTGACCAGGTCCGCCCGCGCTCGCTCGTCGGTCGTCGACACGTCGAGGGTCCGGAGCGACTCCGTTTCGACACGGATCGCCTCGATTACGTACTGGAGAAACGGCTGTAGCCCGGCCGGACTGATGCCGTTCTCCACGAGCTCCTCCAGTTCGATCTGGAAATCGATGGAATCCTCGATGCTGGCCAGCTTGACCTGGAGGGGAGCGAACTCCTGGGCGAGAGCTGCGGTATTGATCGAGAGGACGACCGAGACGAAGAGGATGACCCCGCCGAGAAGCGTATTGAACAGCGTCTGGACCGCTCGCGTCTCGGTGACAAGCCGCTCCATCTCGAACTCCCAGACGGTGCCCACGACCAGTAGCGCCGACAGGATGACGATCTCCGTGGCAAACGCGAGCACTCGTCTATCCCCGGTCAGGAGCACCCATCGGACCAGCCGGGTGACCGGGCCACCGGAGGAGTCGGAATCAGCTCCCGTGTCGGCGGTGTCTGTGCTCTGGCCGGAAATACTGAAATCACCTCGGTTGATTCGGCCGTCCCGGCGTGTGCTAATCACTAGTCGGCTGCTAGAGACGGTAAGACGCGGCTACCGCGAGGACGACGGGCACAATTCGTCGACGTTCGCTCATCTTGGTCTCGCGTGTGGGAACAGACCGCCTGTCTCGACACCGTCGACGCGTACTGGTCGGGTGCCCGTATCGGAAATACGCGTCAGGCCGCGATCGAACGGAGCGCGGACCGGCCGTCGGATTCCCGCTACGCCTCCCGGATTTGCGCCGAGTCGCGAGGAACTAAACGTCCTTTCAGGTGCTAGCAGTACGTTCACACGCGGAGCGGTCGCCTGGTTATACCTCGTCTGGATACACTCCCGAGTTCACCATGGTAGAGATAGGATACACGCTATCGAGTGAGGAGCATGGACCGACCGACCTGGTCGAGTACGCACAGCGAGCGGAAGAAGCCGGTTTCGACTTTCTCTCCGTCTCGGATCACTACCACCCGTGGGTCAGCGCCCAAGGCCACTCCCCGTTCGTGTGGTCGACGCTGGGCGGGGTCGCGACCGCGACCGAGAGCATCGATGTCGGTGTGGGAGTGTCGGCGCCGATCCTCCGCTTCCACCCGGCGATATACGCACAGGCCGCCGCCACCGCCGCCGCCATGTTCGACGACCGCGAGTTTTACGCGGGTGTCGGGACCGGCGAAAACCTGAACGAGCACGTACTAGGCGACAGGTGGCCCGCGCACGCCGTTCGCTTGGAGATGCTCGAGGAGGCCATCGACGTGGTCCGAAAGCTCTGGACCGGGCGGGAGGTCAGCCACTACGGGGAACACTACACCGTCGAAAACGCGAAGCTGTTCACCCTCCCCGAGGAGATCCCGCCGATCTGCGTCTCCGCGTACGGCGAACGGACCGCTCGCGCCGCGGCTGCATTCGGTGACGGGTTTTGGTCCGTCGGCCCGCAGGAAGTCGTCGACGTCTGGGAGGACGAAGGCGGGGAGGGGCCCCGCTTCTGTCAGCTTCAGGCGTGCGTGGCCGACGACGAGGACGAAGCCGTCGCGACCGCTCACGAAACGTGGCCCAACAGCGCGCTACCGGGAGAGCTGAGCACCGAGTTGGCGACGCCGTCACTCTTCGAACAGGCGGTCGAGATGGTCTCGGAGGACGACATCGCCGGAGGGAGCATCCTCACGAACCCCGACCCGCAGGCCCACATCGACAGCATTCAGGCGGCGATCGACGCCGGCTACGACCACGTCTACACCATGCAGATCGGCGACGACCAGGCGGCCATGCTCGACCTGTATCGGGAGGACGTCCTCCCGTCGTTCTCGTGACCGAACTCGAATCGGAACGGAACGCGTGGCGACCGGTGATGTCGTTGCCGTCTCGTTTCTCCCGACTCGCGGGTCGTCTCCCGCCTTCGGGACCGGTGGACGGCCCGTAAACGCCCCGCCATCGTGAGCGTCTGACCGGCGCGATAGCGGGGTGTCCTTGCATTTGCAGCCACAGATCTCAATCGGTCGCACCCGACCGACAGGGTGCTGCGTGCCCGACGCTCGATTCGTGGATCGCCTTCCGACGGTCGATCGCCCGACAACGGTGGCCGTCAGTCCGCCGCGGCCTCGATGACCTTGTCGTAGTCGTAGTCGTCGACGAACCCGGAGAGCTTCTCGAGCGCCTCCTGTTCTTCCTCCAGGTTCTCGTGGAGCAGGTCACCGGCGTCGTCCATCCCGAGGCGGTCTGCGAGCAGCGCCAAGTTCCCGTAGGCGGCTATCTCGTAGTGTTCGGTCTTCTGCCCTGCGATCAAGTTGTGGAGGGTAAGAACCTCTTGTTCGGGGTCCTCCTCCTCGACGAAGGTCTTGTGCTCGTTGATCAGGCCCTCGATACCTTCGCATTCCTCGGTCTCGGGCTCCATGTCGAGCATCTGGAACACCTCGTCGAGGCGGTCGATATGGCCCTGAGTCTCCTCGTGGTGCGCGGCGAAGGCTTCGGCGATCTCGTCCTCGTCGGTCTGGTTCTCGAGGTCCTGGAGCGCGTCGAGCAGCTCCTCTTCGGCGTAGTAGATGTCCTCGAGGCCGTGAACGAACAGTTCTTTGAGGTTGGTTACTGTCATGCGTATCCACTTAGTGAAGGGGCGGCGAGCAAATAGGAGGCGGGCCTGCAAGCGCAGGGAAACGAGATGTCGCACTGACGAGCACAGTTTGTCTCGGTTGCTCAGGGTTTCCCGGCAGATGCGACGGAACCACGTGGGCCTCGATTACGACTGTCTCCTCGCGGCGGGTAGGGGGCGTCGTTCGCTGCCGTTCGTTCACATCTCCTCGCAAGCGTGTGGATAGAAAGTTGGCCTCGGCACTCATAGGGCTCGTCATCGCTGGTGCCGAGGCAGCTCGGAGCGGTGCGTCGTCATCGGCCGTCCGTTCGTAGTGCTCTCGGCGACTAAAAGCGGTCGGGTCGGCGGGTCAGTCTCCGCCGTGACACGACCCGGCGTAGGCGTTCCAACGGTCCGTTCCGTTGGGGATCCGGTCGATACTGGTCGCGTCGAACGTCGCCGCGCTTCGCGCGACCGCCTCCGCCGCTGTGGGCAGGTCGCCGTCGGGACCCCCGCGGGGGCCGGCGTCCGGGTCCGTGTCGCGGTCCGGGTCCGCGTCGCCGTCCGGATCGGCACTCTCGTCGTCCGCCCTCGAACTCGAGGGGGTCGGGTCGACCGTCGCCGTCGTCTCCCTCTCGGTGCTCGTCGCGCGCGTACTCGGACCCTCGGGACCGACCGCGGCCTCCGATTCCGAGCCTGCGTCACTCGTGTACTACGGGTGGCACGTCTCCCCCGAGACGCGCATACATAATAATTGTTCATGTTGAATCGAAGTGTTGCGATCGGTCGTCGAGCGGAGCGACGGCGGCCTCGGCGCGACCGCCTACTCGTAGTCCTCGGGCTCGATTCCGGAGAGCCGCATCGCGTTCGCGGTCACGCCGAGGCTCATGCCCATGTCGCCGACGACGACGGCGAGCGCGACGCTCACGAGCCCCAGCGGCACCCCGAGCGCGAGCAGGAACTTCACGCCGAGGCTCGCCCAGACGTTCTGCCGGATGACGCCGTTGGCCGTGTGCGAGAGCGCGTACAGGTACGGGAGCTTCCCCACGTCGTCGCCCATCAGCGCGATGTCGGCGGTCTCCAAGGCGGTGTCCGTCCCCGCGGCGCCCATCGCGACGCCGACCTCGGCGGCCGCCAGCGCGGGCGCGTCGTTGATCCCGTCGCCGACCATCGCCACCTCTCCGTAGGCGGCCTGCAGGGACCGGACCGCTTCGACCTTCTCTTCGGGGAGCAGGTCGGCGCGGTACTCGTCGACGCCGACGCGCTCGGCGATCGCCCGCGCGGTTCCCTCGTTGTCGCCCGTCAGCATCACGACGCGCTCGACGCCGAGCTCCCGGAGGCGCTCGACGGCCCGCCGCGAGTCGGGCCGCACCTCGTCGGCGACCGCGACGGCCCCCGTCAGCTCCGTCGCCGTCCCGACCAGCACGACCGTCTTCCCCTCGCGCTCCAGCGCGGCGAGCGCCCCGTCGGTGAACGCGCCGCCGTCGGACTCCCCCGCTCCGGTGTCGCCCTCGGTCACGACCCCGCCGTCGGACTCGACGCGGGCCCGCGAGAGGTCGAACCCGAGCTGCTCGAACAGCGCCGGCTTCCCGGCGTAGTACGTCTCACCGTCGATCTCCGCCCGGATTCCCCTCCCGGTCAGGCTCTCGAAGTCGGTCGGCTCCGCGAGATCCCCGACGCCGTCGCGCTCGGCGCGGTCGAGGATCGCCGCGGCGATCGGGTGTTCGCTTCGCCGCTCCAGCGTCGCTGCCCGGCGGAGCAGCGTCGCCTCGTCGGCGTCGCCGAGCGGGAGGAGGTCGGTGACGGCGAGTTCGCCTCTCGTGAGCGTCCCGGTCTTGTCGAGCGCGACGGCGTCGACCTCGCCCATCGCCTCCAGGTGGTTGCCGCCCTTGATCAGGACGCCGTTCTTCGCCGCGCTCGTGATCCCGGAGACGACCGAGACGGGCGTCGAGATGACGAACGCGCAGGGGCACGCGATCACGAGCAGCGTGAGCCCGCGGACGAACCACGTCCCCCAGTCCGCGGCGAAGACGAACGGGTAGCCGGCGAGGTCGACCGTCACCGGCTCCGCGATGACGAGCGGCGGCACCGCGGCGGTCAGTATCGCTAACACGACCACCACCGGAGTGTAGTACCCCGCGAAGCGGTCGACGAACCGCTCCGTCTCCGTCTTCTCCGCCTGCGCGCCCTGCACCAGCTCGATGATCCGCGCGAGCGTGGAGTCGCCCGCGGTCGAGGTCACCTCGATCTCGAGGTACCCCTCCTCGTTTATCGCGCCCGCGAACGCCTCGTCGCCGACGGTCTTGTCGACGGGAACGCTCTCGCCGGTGATCGGCGACTCGTCCACGGCGCTCTCGCCCCCGATCACCGTCCCGTCGAGCGGAACCTTCTCGCCCGGGCGGACGACCACGGTCTCGCCGACGGCGACGTCGTCCGTCGGGACCGTCGCCTCTTCGCCGTCGCGCTTGACGGTGGCCTCCTCGGGGGACAGCTCCATCAGCTCGCGCAGGGAGTCCCGCGCCCGGTCCATCGCGTAGTCCTCCAGCAGCTCGGCGACGCTGAAGAGGACGGCGAGCGTGGCGGCCTCGACGAAGTATCCGATCGCCGTCGCGGCGACGATCGCCGTCCCCATCAGCAGGTCGATGTCGAGGCTCCGGTTCCTCGCCGAGTAGTAGCCGCCGCGGACGACGGGGATCCCGCTGGCCGCGACGGCGCCGAGGAAGAGGACGTCGGCGAGCGTGAGCGGGACGCCGAGCACGCTCGCCACCGCGGGATTTCGCGCCGTCAGGACGAACTCGAACAGGAGCCCGGCGACGACGAGCGCCGCGCCCAGCCACGTCTTCTTCGCCCGCGCCGTCGTCCAGACCTCGGCGGGGGGCGCGACGGCGACCCCACCGGCTCCGGAGGCGGCGTCCCCGTCGCCCTCGGCGGCATCATCTCCGCGCGACCGCCCGCTCGTGACCTCGTAGCCGGCGCTCGCTATCGCCGCCGCCACGTCCGCCTCGTCGGTGAGCTCGGGGTCGTAGGTGACGGTCGCCGTCCCCGCGGTCGGGTTGAGCGCGACCTCGGTCACGCCGTCGACGCGCCCGAGGGCGCCGTCGACCTTCCCGGCACAGGACGGGCAGTCCATTTCGGGGACCGCGAGGCTGGCCGTCAGCGTCCGCCCCGCGCCGTCCGTGTCGTCGCCGACCGGGTCGCCGCCGTCGCACCCCTCGCCCCCCTCCGACTCGTCTGTCATTACGTGGAGGGACGTGCCTCGTCTCGATAAGCCTTGGTTGGAAGATTCCAACTTCGTCCCGTTCTCCGGCCACGGGGCCCGGCCGATCAGTAGACCGCGGGGGACGCGTCGGCCGATCGGTCACGGGAGACGTACGCCTCCGCCAGCCGCTCTTCGGCCCGCCGGAGGCGGTACGTGAGCGTCGAGCGCGGGACGTCGAGGTGGGCCGCGAGCTCTCCTGCGTCGACCGCCCGCGGCGACTCGTAGTAGCCGTGCTCGACTGCGGCCGTGAGCGCGGCCTCTTGCTCGGCGGAGAGCCCGACGCCGTCATCGGTGGTCGACTCGCCGGGCGCACCCGACGCGTTCGCCGTCCGCAGCAGCTCCGTCTGGGCGACGTCGCCGACGGCGTCCCGGAGGGCGTCGAAGAACGCGCCCACGTCGCCCTCGCCGGAGTGGATGAGCCGCCAGGTGTAGTGTCGGCCCTCGTGACGGGTCTCGAAGAGGACGCCGTCGCCGAGGTGCTCGTGGGCGAGGTGCGGGACGGACGCGCACACCGGCGTGGGCTCCCAGTCGGTGTACAACACCAGGGTGTCGTCGGTGCGATCGAGCACGCGGGTGGTCTGGGTCGCGCCGCAGTCCTCGGTCGCGAGGCAGTCGGCGTAGTAGTCGCCGTCGGTGAACGCGACCTCGACGGCCGCGAGCGCCGCCGGAGTGCCGGTGGCGTGGTCGACGCGCCAGAGGTGGTCGTCGGTGGCGTGCAGCGACAGCGACCGCACCCGCGCGCCGGGATGGGCGGCGAGCGCGTCCGCCACCCGGTTGCGCCCCGGCTCGTACTCTAAGGCGAAGACGAGTTCGCGCATGGTTCCCGCTAGGAGACCGCCGAACATAACGGGTTTGCCGAGGTCACCGAGCCTCTCGCAGCCGAACCCCACTGTCGCGCTCGGATCTGTGCGCCTCGCGCTCGCGAGTTCGACCGCGATTCGACGTTTGCTATACCGCTATGCGCCTTATCACGCCGCTGCCCGAACGTGTTCGGGGGGCTTTCGCTCCCGTGAGAACGCGCGAAAACGGGTTCGGTGGGTCGTTCCTACTCGGCGTATGGTCGAGAAGACGGACCGAACCGCCGAATCGAGAGGCCCGCGCTCGGCGGACGGTCGCCGCTTCGAGGTGTTCGTCCGCGAGGAGGAGGCCGACCCGCTCCGCCACGTCGGCACCGTCGCTGCGCCGACGCCGGACGTCGCCCACGAGGAAGCGAGCAAGCTCTTCGCCTGGTACGCGCGCGACGTCTGGGTGTGTCCGGCCGAGGAGACCCACCGCTACTCCGCCGAGTCGCTGACGGGGGAGGACTCGTCTTCCGGCGACGAATCTCACTCGCCCGACGGCGCCGAACCGCGCGTGTACGAGGAGACGGAGGGTACCCCGACGGTCTCCTGCGGCGGCGCGCCGGTCGGCGGCGGCGACGAATCCGGGTCGTCCGCGTCCGGTTCGGCCGGGGACGACGCGGAGGGCCGACGATGATATCCGTCAGCAAGCTCCTCTGTGACCTCGACGCCGAGAGCGACGGGCTCCGGTACGACGCGGCCGACGGCTCCTCGGAGCCGCAGATAACCGACGACAAGCAGCGGCGCCCGGTCGTCGTCTGGAACACCACGAAGCGGTGTAACCTCTACTGCGAGCACTGCTACGCAGCGGCCGACCGGGACGGCGCGCCGAACGAGCTGTCGACGGCCGAGGGGAAGGCGCTCGTCGACGACCTCGCGGCGTTCGGCGTGCCGGTGCTCCTCTTCTCGGGCGGGGAACCTCTCGTCCGCGAGGACCTGACAGAGCTGGTCGCGTACGCCGCCGACGCCGGGGTCCGACCCGTGCTCTCGACGAACGGGACCCTCCTCACGCGCGAGCGCGCCCAAGAGCTGAAGGCGGCCGGACTCAAGTACGCGGGCGTCTCCGTCGACGGGCTCCCCGAGCGCAACGACCGGATCCGCGGGGAGGAGGGGGCGTTCGACGCCGCCGTCCGCGGCATCGAGGCGTGTCTCGACGTCGGACTCAAGACGGGCCTCCGGTACACGATCACCGAGCACAACGTGGCGGACCTCGCTGGCGTCGTCGACCTCCTCGTCGACGTCGGCGTCGACCGCTTCTGTTTTTACCACCTCGATTACGGCGGACGCGGCGCCGACATCGCCGACGTCGACCTGAGTCCCGAGGCGACCCGCCGGGCCGTCACCGACCTCTGTGACCTCACCCGCGAGTACCACGCGGCGGGCGAGGAGATCGAGACGCTGCTCGTCGGCAACTACGCCGACGCCGGCTACCTCGTCGAGTACGCGGACCGCGAGATCGGGACCGACCGCGCCCGGCTGATCCGCCGGTACCTCGAGCGCAACGGCGGGGATCCGACCGGCGAGCGCGTCGCCGACGTCGACCCCGTCGGCAACGTCCACCTCACGCAGTTCTGGCAGGGGTACTCGCCGGGGAACGTCCGCGACCGGGCGTTCGGCGCCATCTGGTCGGACGAGTCGAACCCGCTGCTCGCGGGGCTCCGCGACCGCGAGGAGCGGCTCACCGGCCGGTGCGCCGACTGCGCGTACCGGGAGGTCTGCCGGGGTGGGTCGCGGCTCCGCGCCCTCTCGGCGCACGGGGACCCGTTCGCGCCCGACCCGATGTGCTACCTCACGGAGGACGAGCGCGGCGGCGCGGAGGCGTTGCGGCGAATCGACGGCGAGTCCGCCGCGGACTGAGCCGCCGATCGCCGGCCGGCGCCCGACCGGTCACTCCTCGACCCGCTCGAAGGCGTCCGTGACGAGCGTCGCCTGCGCGGCCCGGAGCCGCTGTGAGAGCGCCGACTTGCTGATGTCGAGTTCGGCCGCGAGGTCGCCGAGTGAGGCGTCGCCGTCGGCGTCGAAGTAACCGCGGGCCACGGCGAGCTCGAGGCCCTCGCGCTGTTTCGGCGTGAGCGCCGAGAGATCCACGGCCGTTCGATCCGTCGATTCGGGGCCGTCGACGACGACGAGCCGGACCAGCCGTACGCGGTCGAGGACCGCCCGGAGCTCGGAGACGAGCCCGCGGACGGCGTCTCGCCCGTCGACGTAGGCGGTGACCAGCACCGTCCCCTCCTCGACGCGGCGGACGTGCGGGACGCAGTCGAGACGTTGAAACACGCGACAGAGGCAGTCGTCGGTCACCTCGCCGCGCTCCCGGCGGAGCCCGGGCTCGTCGCTCGGCCGGACCTCGACCGTGCACTCGTCGCCGACCGCGTTGACGGCGACCGCCGCGGCGCTGTCCGCCTGCGAGACGATCGGACAGTCCCACCCGTCGCTCGGACCGACCTCTAGGTCCACGCGGAGGTAAGGGGTGTCGTCCCCGGCGGCTTCGACCATGGTCGAGATCCGTCGTCCGGCCGCTTAGGCGTTCGGCGCCTCCTCACGGACCGGGAAACCGATATCAGTGAGGCGGTCGACGTGGGCGGGTCGACTCCCGACGAGACGAGTCGGCGTCAGTCCTCGGACTCGGGCGCGGCCTCCTCGGCCGCGGGTTCTTCGGCGGTCTCGTCGGCCGCCTCGCCCTCCTCGGAGCGGGCCGCGACTAGGGCGCCGCTGGCGACGCTGTACATCGGCTCCTCGGCCGAGCGCACGCCGCTGATCGAGAACGGGATGTTCGCGTCCTCCAGGTGGTCCGCGAACAGGTCCTTGAACCCGCTCGGACTGGAGGTGCCGCCGGTGACGACGACCGGCACGTCGAGCCCCTCCTCGACGTCCTCCTCGTCGACCTCGCGGGTGATGTTCTCGATGACGTAGTCGAGCAGGTTCTCGTAGTAGATCGCGAGCGCGCCCTCGACGCCGCCAACGTCGGTGCGGAAGTCGAGCTCGAAGTCGTCCTCCTTGATGCTCGTCACCTTGTCGACCGGGGTCCCGGTCGCCTGCGAAGTCTGCTCGTCGATCCAGTCGCCCCCGCGGGCGATGGAGAACTTCATCACGGGCACCGCGTAGTAGGCGAGACAGACGTTGGTCATCCCCGCGCCGAAGCTGATCCCGAGCCCGGTGAAGTTGTTGTCCGCGAGCTCCGAGTAGATGACGGCCATCCCCTCGTTGATCGGCTCGGGGTCGTACCCCATGTCGCCGAGCATCGACTCCAGCGTCTTCTCGTGGTACAGCGTCGTCAGCCCGGAGTCGATCGGGTCGGCCGGGCTGGAGTAGAACAGCCGCTCGTTCGGGCGGGAGGGCTCGCCGACCACCTGCTCGGTGATGAGCTTGATCATCGGGATCGCGGAGGCCTCGTCGCTGGATAAGATTCCGTGTTGCATCGGGCGGCGCGTCTCCTTGTTGAAGATGTTCGCGAAGTTGAGCGCGTCGTCCCCGACGACGTACACCTTGTCGTCCTTGCGGATGTGGAGGACCTCGCTGCGAGAGAGCATCTGTTCAGCCATGTCGCTGTACTCGATCTCGACGAACGAGTTGCGCTGCTGTACGAACACCGTCTCCGCCCCTTCCTGTCGTCCGGAGAGGATGTTCATCGTACCGACGTCCAGGCCTTTAGCCATGTCCAGACGTTTTATTCCACACGTCATAAACGTTCGTGGCCGATTCCGAGTCGAGATACTTCCGAGCGGACGGTGGCCGCGTCGACACCCGGCAGCAGCTCCCGGGTCGGATCCCGGGCCGTTTATGTGCCGCGCCGCGGTGGACGGAGACGACGTGCACGACACAGCGCGCGGGGTCGCGGAGCTGGCGCGGCCGGGAAACTGCGTCGCCGCCGCGGTCCTCACCGGGACGGGGGCGTTCGTCGCCGGCGCCGACGCCGCCGTCGTCCCGGCGGCCGTCGCCGCGGTCGTCACGGGGTTCGCGGTCGCCGCCGGCAACGCGATCAACGACTACTTCGACCGCGACATCGACGCGATCAACCGTCCCGGCCGGCCGATCCCGCGCGGCGCGGTCTCGGCCCGCGGCGCGCTCGCCGTCGCCGCGCTCTGGTTCCTCGTCGCCGTCGCGTTCGCGGCCCTCCTCCCCCCGCTGGCGATCGCCATCGCGGCCGTGAACCTCGTCGCGCTCGTCACGTACACGACGGTGTTCAAGGGCACGCCGGGGCTCGGCAACGCCCTCGTCGCGTACCTCGTCGGGTCGACGTTCCTCTTCGGCGGCGCCGCGGTCGGCGCGCCGGACGCGGTCGTCGTCCTCGCGCTCCTGGCCGGGCTCTCGACGTTCGCCCGCGAGGTGATCAAAGACGTCGAGGACGTGGCGGGCGACCGCGAGGAGGGGCTCCGGACGCTCCCCGTCGCGGTCGGCGAGGAACGCGCGTTGTGGGTCGCGGCCGGTGCGCTCCTCCTCGCCGTCGCGGCCAGTCCGCTCCCGTACCTCACGGGCACCTTCGGCGGCGTCTACCTCCTCTTGGTCGCGATCGCCGACGCGGCCATGCTGTTCGCCTGCTACGAGAGCTTCGACGACCCGTCGACCGCACAGCGGCGGTTCAAGTACGGCACGTTCCTCGCGGCTGGCGCGTTCGTCGTCGGACGGGCGGCGCTGTTGCTTTGATGCGGCGCGGCGAAAAAACGGCTCGACGGCGGACGGTCAGGTAACGGTCACGCGACGTTGAAGCCCTTGTCGCGGAGGAAGTCCTCCACGCGGCCCGAGTGGTTCCCCTGCAGCTCGATGGCGCCGTCCTCGACGGTGCCGCCGCAGGCGAACTTCGACTTGAGATCCGACGAGAGGGAGCTCATGTCGACGTCCTTCGGGTCGAATCCTTCGATGACCGTTACCTCCTTACCGTACCTGCGCTCGTCGATGCGGATGCTGATCTGCTGGGACTCCTTCGCGACGTCCTCGCAGACGCAGAGTTCCTGGGGCAGTCCGCACGTCGAGCAGACTTCCGACATTACGATCGAACCTACATGGTGACCGTATTAAATAGTGTCGGGAGTGCGACCGCGGCGGGCTTCCGTCGCCGGCTCGTCCCGCCGAGCGGCGGGGATCTGTGGCGGAGAGGCGACTGTCACAGCGGGAGGACCGTCGGAGCGGAGAACCGACCGCCGCGTCGTCACCTGAACAGCCGCCCGACGACCGGCGTCCACTCCAGTGCGAGCCGCCGGACGGTCCGACGCGCCTCGTCGGCCTCCCCCCGCGTCACCGCCCCGGCGTACGTCGCCCGCTCGTGGAGGTCGCCGACGGCGACCGCTCGCTCGTCTAGCCCGCGGGCGCGCAGGGCGTCGAGGTACGCCCGCGGGGTCTCCCCGGTCCGACGCTCCCGGAACCGACGGGCGAGCAGGCGCTCCAAATGCGTGAACGCGCGCCGCGCGTCGGTCGTCGGGTCGATCCGGATCCACGGGACCCAGAGGCACGCGACGCGGCGCGCCCGTCTGCCGACGCCGAGCCGACGGGCGCCCGTCACGCCGATCACGGCCGCGAACAGCCAGTACGCGATCGCCTCTCGCGACGGGGGCGCGGACCCGGCTCCTTCCCGGGCGTCTGCGCCCTCGCCCGTTCCGCCACGCGTGAGCGCGCCCTGCCCCGGTTCGCTGTCGACGGCGTCGGTCGCGCCACCGTCTCCGCCGTCGCCGTCCGCGTCGTCTGCTCCCGACGGATCGCCGCTCTCGTTCGGCTCCGGGTCCGGGTCGTCGTCGGTCTCGGGAGCCACGTCCGGCGCGGGCTCCTCCGGGTCGGGCTCCGTCGCCGGCACGTCGACGTTCTCGTCGCCCCCCTCGCGGGCCTCGGCGAGGCTCGCGTTCTGGGCCGCGTCGCGCTCCGCCGAGGGAGTCGGGTCGAACGACACCCAGCCGTGCTCCGGGAAGTACACCTTCACCCAGGCGTGTGCGTCCTGTCCGCGAACGACGTACCGGTCCTCCCCGACCTGCTCGCCCGTCGAGTAGCCGGTGACGAACTGCGCGGGGACGCCCTGCGAGCGCAGCATCGCGACCATCGTCGTCGCGAAGTAGACGCAGTAGCCGGCGTCCATCTCGAAGAGGAACGCGTCGGCCACGTCGCCTTCGGGCCTCTCGACGGTCAGCGAGTAGTCGTACTCCTCGATCAGGTACCGCTCTATCGCGACCGCCTGGTCGTAGGGGTTCTCCGCGTCCGCCTCGGCGAGGACCTCCCGCGTGCGCTCGTCGACTCGGTCCGGCGTGCTCTCCGGCAGTTGCGTGTGTCGCTGGTCGACCTCGTCGGGATACGACCGGCTCGCGTTCCGAAGCTCGGCCGGCTCCGCGTCGAGCACCCGGCTCTCGACGGTGACCCGGTCGCCCGGCTCCAGCGGCTCTCCGAGCCGAACCGTCCCGTGACCGTCGACGCGGGCCGTCTCGGCGCCGGTCCCCTCGACGTCGACGGCCTGCCACGGCGACGGGAGCGCGGTCGACTCCGTCTCGGCGGTGATCGTGGTGTTCGCGGCCGTCGTCTCTCCGGGCGGCCCCTCGAGCGACCCCTCGAGCGCCGACCGCTCGCCCGACCGCACCCAGCCGTCGCCGGTGTACGTGTCGTACGCCTCGGCGTGCCAGTTCCCCGCGACCGGACTCTCGATCGCGTACCGGACCTCGGGCGAGAGCCGCGTCGGACCGACGATCTCGACCTCCTCGTCGTCGTCGAGCGACGACTCCAGCGTCGGGGTGCCGCGGTCGAGCCCCCACGGCTGCGCGGCGCCCGCCGGCAGGACAGCGAGCGTCGCGCTCACGAGCACCATCGCCGCCAGCACCGCGGCGAGGGTGTCGCCGTGACGCCGCAGCCCGCCGGGGACCGACAGCGTCGAGAGGCCGGTCGCGAGCGCGACGCCGAGGACGCCGACGAGCGTGACGGTCTCGCTCGCGTCGCCCGTCAGCACGAGGAAGCCGAGCGTCCCGCCGGCGACGCCGGCCGCGGCGACGTGACGCCCCCGACCGACGAGGTACCCCACGAGAAACGTCGGGACGGGCGCGACCGCGAGCACCCACGCGTCCGCGACCGCGAGCCGGATGATCGAGAGCCCGGTCAGGAGCGAGAGGACGTCGAGCGCGACGCTCCGGGCGGAGAACAGCGCGCGCCGACTCGCCGGGACCGCGAAGTAGTACCCCGCCAGCGTCGCGAGAAGGAGGACCGCGCTCAGCCGGAGCGCGGCGCGCTCACCGATCCACCGCGCGAGGGCGACCCCCGCGATCCCCGCGACCGCGACGGCCGCGGCGGTCCGCGTGGTCCCCCCGACGACGTCGGTCGCCGCGAGGAACACCGAGACGTACGCCCCGGTGACGACCGCCACGCCGAGAATCGCCGGGTCGACCGCGCCTCGGAGCCGCTCTCGGCGGAGACCGCCGGGAGCGGTTCCGGCCTCGTCTGCTCCGCGTCGGCCGCGGAACAGAGACGTCCCACCGCGGTCCGATCCCCCGGGCCCGTCGCGCCCGTCGCGCCCGCCGCGCGCCGGCCCGCTCATCGGCCGACAACCTCGCTCCGACGGGCGGGCGAGGCGCCCGTGGACGCCGTTCCGTCGCCGCTCGCCCCTCGGATCGATCGCGGCCCGGGCGTCGTCCGCTCGGTCTCTCCGGCGACCTCCTCGAACGGGATCGTCCGGTCGTCGACCCGGAACCTCGCGCCGCGCCCGTCGGCGATCACTCGCACGTCGGCCCCCTCGGCGACCGTCGACCCCGGTCCGGTGCGCGCGGCCAGTCCAAGGACGGTCCGGCGCCCTCGCGGTCCCGGATCGGCCGACGCGGCGCCCGACGGAAGCCGCACGTCGACCGGGACGCCGTCGTCCAGCAGGGCGAGCGCGAGGCTGGCGGTCGCGCTCGCGAGGGCGTCTGCACCCTCGGGCCCGCCGGTCGCCTCGCCCGCGATCGACACCCGTCCGCGTTCGGTCTCCGCGGCGAACGCCTTGACCACGACCTCCCCGTGCTTCGCGGTCGCCGGCCAGTGCACGTCGCGGGGACGGTCCCCGCGCGCGTACTCTCGGAGCCGATCGAACTCCTCTCGCTGACGGCTCGCGCCCACCGCGTCGTCGGCGTACAGCGCGCGTCGGAACCACGCCGGGACCCGCCGGCACGGCGGGTACGCGAGGACCGCGTCGGACTCGTCGACGACCGTCCGCCGCTCGAAGAGCCCGAAGACGTCGCCCGCGGTCACCGTGACGGGACCGAAGCGGCGCTCACCCCGTCGCAGGTAGCGCACGCGGTACGTCGCGGGAGCGTCACCGACGGAGGTGCGGATCGGGTCCGCAGGTCCCGCGATCCCGTCGTCCAGCGCGTCGGTCACGTCGGCGAGGTACGTCGGTGACACCGTCCCGCTCGGCCCCGACCCGCGGAACGCGAGCCGCACCTCCCGGCTCTCGCCGACGAACCCCTCGCTGGGGAGCGTCCGCTCGACCGCGGGGTCGTCTATCCGGGCGAGCTGGAGGTACCCGGCCGCGAGCGCGACGACGCCGGGGAGGACGACCGCCTCCAGCGACCGCCCGCCGGCCGCCAGGGCCATCCCGGTCCCGACGAGGCAGATCGCGGCGACCGCGCGCCCCCGCCTGGTGAGCCTCGGTGACGACACGGTCGCTCACTCCACGGGCGTCCGCTGCAGCGCGTCCGTCACGACGTCCGCGCCGTCGGTCCCCGAGTCGGTCCGAACGCGGTGTGCGAGCACGGTCGGCGCTTCCGCCTGGACGTCGTCGGGGATCACGTACCGGCGACCGTCGAGCGCGGCCCGCGCCTGCGCGGTCCTGAGCAGCGCGAGGCTCCCCCGCGGACTGACGCCGAGTCGGGCGTTCTGCCGCGTGTACGCGGCCAACCGCGCGATATACTCTCGGACCGTCTCGGTCGCCTCGACGTCGGCGACCGCGGACCGCGCGCGCCGGACCTGCTCGACGCTCGCGACCGGCTCAACCGCGTCGATCGGGTGATCGCCGGCCATCCGCCCGATGATCTCGGCCTCCGCCTCGGTGTCGGGATAGCCGATCCGAATCTTCTTCGTGAACCGGTCGAGCTCGGCCACCGGAAGGTCGTACGTCTGGCCGGGTTCGACGTCGTTCTGGGTCGCGATGACGCAGAACGGGTCCGGAAGCGATCGGGTGACGCCGTCGGTCGTCACCTGTCCCTCCTCCATCGCCTCCAGCAGGGCGGACTGCGTCTTCGGGGGTGCACGGTTGATCTCGTCACCGAGGACGACGTTCGCGAACACGGGCCCCGGCTGGAACTCGAACTCGTCGGTGCGCCGGTTGAACACGTTGACGCCGGTCACGTCGGCGGGCAGGAGGTCCGGCGTGAACTGGACGCGCTTGAACGAGCCGTCGATCGAGCGCGAGACCGCCTTCGCGAGGGTCGTCTTCCCGACGCCCGGCACGTCCTCGACGAGGAGGTGTCCCCGAGCGAGGACCGCGACCACGACGTGCTCGACCGCCGCCCGCTTGTCGACGATCACCGCTTCGACGTTGTCGACGACGCGCTCGGCGAGCGCGGCGACGTCCGCCGGCTGCATCGCCGGCGGTTCGCCCTCGGCTCCGTCCGTGCTCGTCCCGCTCCGAGCGCTCCCGGACGCCCCCGTCTCCGCGGCGTCGGTCATCGCGACACCCGCCGGGGGCCACGCTGTCGTGAATCGCACTGTCGCGGGTCACACTGCCGCGAGCCGCGCCGTGGCGACCCGGCCCTCCGCGCGTCAGAGTCGGACACCCGCGGCGACTCCTCCGTGGCTCCACGATTCGAGCGGACGACCGGTCCGTCGGGACGAACCGTGGTACGACCACCCATGGTCTTCGACATAACACCGTTACGGACAGCAGCGGCATATGCGTTCCGCCGGTCCTGCCGGCCCGCAGCGTCGGTTTCGCGGGGTCGGTCGACCGCTCGTCGTCACTCCCGTCGGACGTTCCGGCCGACCGGCTCGCCGAACGACTCCGCGCCCGTGATCGGGTCGCGCTCGTAGACGACCTCGCCGCGGACGAGCGTCAGCTCCGGGAAGACGCCCTGGAGCCCCTCGAACGGCGTCCAGCCGCACGCGCTGTGGAGCGCGCCGGCCTCGATCTCGCGCGGGTTCGTCAGGTCGACGAGGACGAGGTCGGCGTCGGCGCCCTCGGCGACACGCCCCTTCCCGCCGATCCCGAAGATCGACGCCGGATTGGCGGCGACGACGTCGCGGACGCGCTCCAGGGCGAGCTCCCCCTTGCGCACGGACTCCAGGAGGAGCGGATAGAGGGTCTCCACGCCGGGGACGCCGCTCGGCGCGTCCGCGAGCCCCCGCCGCTTCTCGGCGACGGTGTGCGGCGCGTGGTCGGTGGCGACCACGTCGACGTCGCCGTCGCGGAGCCGCTCGAAGACGGCGGTGCGGCGCGTCTCGGACCGGAGCGGCGGGTTCATCCGCCCGAACGTCCCGAGCCGACCGGCGCGCTCTCGCGAGAGGAACAGGTGGTGCGGGGTGACCTCGCAGGTGGGCCCGGCGCCTCCGGTCGCGTCGGTCTCGGCCCCCCGAGCCGCGACGACCGCGTCGATCCCCTCCGGCGTCGACGTGTGCGCGATGTGCACCTGCGCGTCGCTCTCGGCGGCGGCCGCGAGGGCGCGTTCGATCGCGGCGACCTCCGCCTTGGCGGTCCGGTAGGCGGACCACGCGTCGGCGGTCGCCGCGGTGCCGACCCCGCCGAGGTCGCCGTCGAGCGCCGACGCGTCGAACAGCGACTCGTCCTCGGCGTGGACCGTGACGGGAACGCCACGAGCGGCGGCCTCGGCGAGCGCGTCCTCGAACAGGTCCGCGGCGATCCCCATCTCGCCGGTCGAGTCGGCGAGGAACACCTCGCCGAGCGCGAGCAGGGGTCGTTCGAAGAGGCTCTCGGGGTCCCACGCGCCCGTGACCCCGCCGTTGATCCCGTAGTCGACGAGCGACTCCGCGGCGAGGGCGGCCTTCTGGTCGAAGGCGGCGCCGTCGACCGTGGGCGGCGAGGTGTTCGGCTGGTCGACGACCGTCGTCACGCCGCCCGCGGCCGCGCTCCGCGAGCCGGAGGCCCACGTCTCCTTGTGGCTCCCGCCCGGCTCCCGGAAGTGGACGTGGACGTCGACGGCGCCGGGCAGGAGGTGTCGCCCCCCGGCGTCGACGACGCGCTCGCCCCCCTTGGGGTCGAGTCCCGCGTTCGTCGGCTCGACCGCCTTGATGACCCCGTCTCGGATTCGGACGTCGCGTACCCGCCCGTCGGCCAGCTCCGCACCCGTGATGAGCATGCGTACGCGCCGGCGGCGTGCTATTTAAACCGTGGTGATCCGGGTCACTCATTCTGATCGATTCAGATTCAGAAGAACGCTCTCAAAAGTTATTCATTGACTTCGTTCCTCTCGTTTTTCTCGATTGCGACGCCAACGCCACGGTCAGCTGCGTAGCCGACAAGCTCGCGAACTGACCGGACAGCGCGTTCGTAGTCGGCATCGTACGCCGTACCGTCCTCGATCACGGCGGGAACTATCAGTACGCCCTCGGCGTCCAACGCCTCCGCAGTGTCGATCATGTCTCGGCTGATCTCACGCAGTTTGTCGTCAGCATTCGAGAGCGGGTACTCCCAGTGGCTGGTCGTCGAGATAGCGGGTACCCGAAGGTCGCGGGTCTCGACCGCCTCAGCTACTTTCTGTCGTCCCTCCTCGGTCGTCAGGGGGCCGTCGCGTTCGACATTCGGTTCAATCTCGTCGTAGCCCGTTGCAGAGAGAATAGCGCAGGTTTCCTCGAACTCGTCGGGAGGGAAGCCGGCTCGATTGAGTCCGTAGCGCATCTCAGTTCAGCGTCTCCGACCAGTCCCCGGGTTGATCGAGCACGATCCGGGTCGCCTCGATGTCTTCAAGCGTCGCGCCCCGACCGCCGATGCCGTACTCTCGACCGTCGACTTCGAGCACGATCGTTGCCTGACCGGCGAGCTGTGTCAGCGTTAGGGAAACACCATCGTCCGGCTGGGCCGCCGAGATGATCTCAGTAATCACGCCCGAGAGGGTAACGTCCTCGCCGGTCTGGAGGTCGAACCCGTGGACGGTGGCTGGGATCGTCGTCTCCTCGTTGACGATTGGCGCGATATCTTGGACGCACTCGCGGACGTCGACGTACTCCAGTTTCGTGCCATCCGTGACTGAGTCGTAGACGTGCGGCCAGGTCCCCCAGAGCGCACTCTGGAAGTACCAGTGGAACACGTACGTCAGGGTGAGATCGTCGATTATAATGCCGTACTGATCGGTCGGGTGGGACTGCGAGGAGAAGAACGTCTGCGAACGGTCGATCAGTGCGGTGAACGGCGCTGGGAGCGTCCGATGACGGACCTCGGTAGCAACGTCCGCGAACGCCATCTCGTCGACGGCATGGGAGTCCTCCAGTCCCGTTGCCACGCAGAGCTTGACGAACACGCCGCGGTCGATGGCGTTTTCGAGGGCTGGTCGGATCGCCTCAAACTGCGAAGGCGAGACCGCGATCTGGATCCGGTTGGTTGCGTCCTCGGCCGCAGTTTTGAACTGCTCGACGACGGAGTCGAACCGCTTGACAATCGAAATCTTGTGTCCGTTGATCTCGGGACGCTCCCAGCGATCCTCGATCGCCTCCGCGGTCGTCGCGAGCGTGTTCGCGCGCTGCTGGAGGTCTGACATCACTCCTGAGGGATCTCGCGGGCGGACCGATTGCGTAGAATCTTGCTCGAACGTCTCGACGTAGTTGTCGCGCTCAAGGTCCTCTAGGACATCGTATATTCGAGATTTGGGTATCCCCGTCTGCTCGGCTATCTTGACGGCGGGGGCCGTACCCCGTTCTAGCACTGCGAGATACGCCTCGGCCTCGTACTGGGAGAGCCCGGCCTCCCGTAACCCTTCGCGGAGCTTGTCTTCGTCCATTATCGCACCTCTTGATCGTATAGGGGCTTTGATGCCGTACCGTCCGATATCAGGAGATCTGAGTAGGTAGTATGCACTACAGTACTTAATTAGCAAACAATACTTATATATTTTATTAGGAGGTGATTGTATGACCAGCGTCTCAAAAATCATCTCGCCCGACTCAACTACAGCGACATCGGGGTATACGCGCAACCAGACGATGCTGCAGGACGTATAAACAGAACTGACCGCTCGTCGACGCGCTGCTCGCTGCATGTGTCAAGGATCTGAATAGGTGCCAAAACCACTTCGGAGCGGCGCCGACTGGCCAATCTGACACCGAACAGTGGCAGTCACCTATCGGATGGTACCGTCGAGTTCGATCTCGACGAGAAAGGGTTTCGGATCGTTCTGCTGCGTTGTTCGACCGGTTTCGATCGATGAAGTGTCTGTAATTGAGTAACCACTCTAGTGAATAAACCAACACAAAGATTTAAGTATTTACTCTATACACAATGTGATGGATTAACATGATAGATCCAAAAATCGGACGCGAACGGCGGACGGTGCTAAAAGGGATTGGTACGGCGATGATCGCTGGAGGACTCGCAGGTTGCATGGGTGGGGGCAGCAACGGCAACGAGAGCGATGGCGACAACGAGAGCGGAAAGGGCAACGGGGGTGGCGACAGCGACGCGACAACTTACTGGACCACACAGGTTGAGCAGGAGCGTCAAGAGGTGATCGAGGGCTTGATCGAGAGCTACGAGTCTGAAGGCGACGGAACGATCGACTTAGTCCCGGTCGAAGAAGGAGACCTGCCATCTCAGATCTCCTCGGCAACCGCGTCACAGACACTCCCCGCGTTTGGCGAGTGGGGGATCGACCCTATGCAAAACCTAGGGAGCGAGGATCTGCTTTCAACAGAGTCTGCGGAATCGGTTGTCGATAGTATCGGGCGAGATGACTTTGCCGAGGGCGCGTTATCACTAGCATCCTCAAGCGATGGGAACTTGCTGGCTGTGCCGGCTCACGGCTGGGTACAGGGGTTTTGGTACCGACAGAGTGCATTCGACGACGCGGGGCTGGAGGCTCCAACAACGTGGGACTCTATACGCGAAGCTGCAGAGACCCTACACGACCCTGACAACGACCAGTACGGTATTGTCGTCGGCTCAGACGAGACGCCGTTCGCACGCCAGTGTTTTACACCCTATGCACGCTCGAATGGTGCTCGGGTGTTCAACAGCGACGGGGAGATAGTGTTCGACAGCGACGCGATGGTCGAAGCGCTCGAATTCTACGGTTCGCTGGCGCAGTACAGCCCACCCGGTGCCGATACATTCGAAACGGCCAACAACACGTATCTCAACGAGCAGTGCCACATGATCATGTACTCGTCGTACATCATGGGCGATATTTCGGATAACACCGACGGAATGGCAAGCAACACCGCATTCGCACCCTACATAGAGCGCGATCGACGCAGTTCGTTCGGGCAGCTTGTGTTGTTCAATATTCTCGACACGGCCTCGGTTGCGAACCGCGAAACTGCCGAAGCGTACGTAGAGCACATACTTACCGGCGACCAGTACGTCGACTTCCTGCATATGGCTCCCGGCGGGATGAACCCCGTGCTCACGTCGACGGCCGAGAGTGAGGCGTACCGCGACAACGAGACGCTTCAAGAATGGGGCCAGGACACACTGAGCAACATCTCCGGGGCGTTCGACAACATAGAGCGGTTCGGTTACGTTGACGGCCAGATGGTACCGGCCTTCGGCGACATCACGAGTCGCAGCCTCATCGCACAGGCTGTCAGGCGCGTCTCCGAAGGTGAGGATGCCCAGACAGTCGCGGACGACGCCGCCAGTCAGATGCGCGACGTGATCAACTGACTTCCACGTAAAAATTCGAATAATGACATTCATAACACGTAGCGGCGATCGAACGATCGAGGAGAAGGAGGCGTTACTGGGGTACGCGCTGATCGCACCGGCGCTACTGTTGATCGCCGCTGTAATCCTCTATCCGGTGCTATACAACGTTTACCTGAGCTTTACGATCGTACCGTTACGACCGGATGAGGCGCCCCAGTGGATCGGGCTAGAGCACTACTACAACTTGTTCGGAAGCAGCGCATTCTGGTCGGCGCTCCGAACGACAGTCGTATTCACGTTCTTCAGCACGACGCTCGCGACACTCGGCGGCCTTGGGGCTGCGTTGCTGTTCAACCGTTCGTTTCGCGGGCGGCGATACCTCCGCGGGATGGTACTGTTGCCCTATGTCGCGCCCCTGATCTCGGTAGCGTTCGTTTGGCGGTTCATGCTCGACCCGTTGTACGGCATCATCCCGTTCCTAGGGAGCGACGTGTTGGGATTGTACTCCGGTAACATCGACATTCTGAGCAACGGTGACACGGCCATCTGGACGGTGGTCCTCATCGACGCTTGGCGATACTTCCCATTCGCCTTCCTGATGCTGATCGCCCGCGTGCAGGCGATCCCCCGGGATATGTACGAGGCAGCGAAGATCGACGGCGCCTCGAAGCTTGCGCAGTTCAAAGATATCACGCTGTCAGAGCTGAAGTACATCCTAGCGACGGTGTTCCTATTGCGGTGGATCTGGAACTTCAACAAGTTTGCAGATATTTGGCTGTTGACCCGCCGTGTGGAGACATTACCGATCTACGCGTACCAAGTAGCGTTCGCAAACTACCAGCACGGTCAGGCAGCCGCGATCTCGATGGTGCTGTTCTTAGCGCTGATCGTGTTTGTCCTCGCGTACGTAGCCTGGGCACTGGACTGGTGATACGATGAGTACGAAACAATCCACCTACCGATACGTCGTTGATTCGTTCAAAACTGCGCTCGGGCTGGGCGAGAGCACTCTCGAGACGTCGATCGCCGAACGCGCCGTGTTCTACGTCGCGCTTGGGTTGACGCTGCTGATCACGCTGTTTCCGTTCTACTACATGGCACTGGCGAGTCTGCTGCCCGAGTCGGCCCTGTACACGCTGCCGCCGACATTACTCCCTCAAGATCTGACGCTCGAACACTACCGGACCGTGTTCGGGCCAGAGACGTTCCCATTCTTAACGTACTTCAAGAACAGCTTTGTCGTCGCGACGACTACCGCGGGAGCGTCAGTGCTCGTCGCCACGTTCGGCGCATACAGCTTCGCCCGGCTCGACTACCGCGGGCGCGGGATCATGTCACGCGGCGTCCTGATGGTGTACATGTTCTCGGGTATTCTGCTAGTCGTGCCGATGTTCCAAGTGATCGTCTGGCTCGGCTTTGTCGACTCATTGGCAAGCCTATTCGTCACCTACCTAGTTCAGACGCTGCCCGTCTCGCTGTACATGTTGGGCAACTACTTCCGGTCGATCCCCGAAGAGATCGAAGAGGCAGCAATCATGGACGGCTACTCACGGCTGGAGGTAATCCTCAAGATCACGCTGCCGCTGTCGGCGCCCGCTATCGTGGCCGTGTTCTTTTTCACGTTCATGATCGCGTGGAACGAATACCTATTCGCCAGTATCTTTCTCCAGTCTCAGAGTGTGTTCACGCTGCCAATCGGCATTGAGGCGCTGGCCTCGAATTTCCGGCAGGTCTGGGGCCAGATCATGGCGGCATCGCTGCTGACCAGCATCCCGCTGATCGTGATGTTCACTTACCTGGAGAAGTTCATGGTCGAGGGCCTGACCTTCGGGGCGGTGGAGGGATAACATGGTGACGGAACATACCTCTCCCGCTGCCGACGCCGGGGAAGCCTCCTCACTTAGCTCTGACGAGGACACCGAGATCCGGCTCCGGGACGTCACGAAGCAGTTCGACGACCTCGTTGCAGTCGAGAATCTCGATCTGACGATTCGGAACGGTGAGTTACTCGTCTTGCTTGGCCCCTCGGGCTGTGGCAAGTCGACGACGCTACGGATGATCGCTGGATTGGAGGTTCCTTCCGATGGAAGCATCGAAATCGGCCGCGAGGAGATCACCAAACGGCTGCCCCAAGAGCGGGACCTCTCGATGGTGTTCCAAAGCTACGCGTTGTACCCCCACAAGACCGTTCGGGGAAACCTCGCCTTCCCGCTGGAGAAGATGGACGTCAGCGATGACGAGGCTGACGAACAAATCCGCCGAACTGCAAAACTGCTAGAGATCGACAACCTACTCGACAACAAGCCGGGCCAGCTCAGCGGCGGCCAGCGCCAGCGTGTCGCGCTGGGCCGAACCATCGTTCGGGAGCCGAAAGCATTTCTGATGGACGAGCCCTTGTCAAATCTGGACGCTAAGCTCCGGGTCCAAACCCGCTCGGAGCTACGCAGCCTCCAGCAGCGTCTCGGCACAACGACCGTCTACGTCACCCACGACCAAGAGGAGGCGATGAGTCTCGCCGATCGGATCGCCGTAATGAACGACGGCGAACTCCAGCAGGTCGGGACACCGAAGGAAGTCTATGAGAACCCGGTCAACAAGTTCGTCGCCGGGTTCCTCGGAGAGCCGTCGATGAACTTCCTCAATCCCGACCAGCTTAAATGGAGCGATACCGACGACTCCGGTCCCGAGACGGACAGTTCGTTCGCAGGCACGGCGATTGTCGGTGTCCGACCGGAGGATGTTGCGATCGTCGGGGAAGGCGACCAGCAGGCCAACGCCGGTCGAGCCTACGAACTTGACGGCGAGGTGCTCGTCGTCGAGCCGTTGGGCAACGCCTACGAGATCGAGGTCGATTGCGGCGGAGATTGGATCACCGCCCGCTTGCGTGACCAGCCCGTCACCGCCAGTCCCGGGTCGACCGTTACCCTCCGACTGCCCGACCACGCTGTCCATCAGTTCGGCTCCGATGGCGAGGTGATCGAATGATTCCGGACGGCTGTGCGCTGGCGGTCCACGACGGCGTCGTCTGCGTTGTCGGCGAGCACGGCGACGTTTGCTCCGAGCGCGCCGAAGCCGGCGTGTACGCCGACGATATGCAGTACCTAAGCGAGTTCGAGGTCGCAGTGACCGACCAGAGCGAGCCAGAGATCGGCTGGGATCGGCTCGATCGGAAGGCCGGCCCCGACGGAATAACGACTGTACTGATCGGCGCCGCGTCGGGCGAGGGTAGGGGCGATGCCCGCAGGTTGCTGGTGAAGAAGGATGTCGCAATCGACGGCGACGTGATGACTATCGAGACGACGCTCCGGAACTACACACCGGAGAAGCGCGTCGTCGATGTCGAACTGACCGCAGCGTCCAACTTCCGGCACATCTTCGAATGCTCGAGCTTTTTCGCGGCTCGCGACCCAGTCGATCGTGACCTGAGCGCGACAGACTGGAAGGGCGGCACCCGACTATCTGGTACGTCACCGGACGGGATAACCCGCAGCGCGACGGTGCAACTGGCAGGAACGTGCGACAGCACGGCCGAGACAACAGCTGACGCCGCCCGTACAAGAATCGCTCGGACACTCTCGATCCCGCCGAGAGAGGAGACGACGGTCGTCGCAATGGCCCGGCTCCGGCCGAGGCGAGACAGGGTCGACCTGGCATTCGACCCATCGGTGTCGATGACATCACACCCTGGACTGTTCGACGCCGCCACAGATACCCTGCGGGCGCTCATGCTTCCCCAGGGTGTCCCTGCCGCGGGTGCGCCGCGATTCGTCGCGCCGTTCGGGCGGGACGCGCTGCTGATCGGGTTCCAGACGTTGCCGTTCGCTCCCGACCTGACCCGGAGCGTGCTAACCTACTTCGCCGGGCAGCAAGCCTCGACGACCGATCTCAAGACGCTCGCGGAACCGGGCAAGATACCCCATGAGGGGAGGCGGGGTGATCTTCCGGCGCTCGGCCGGTCGATCCGCTCGCCGTACTACGGGACAGTCGATGCGACGCCGCTGTTCGCGGCGCTCGTCGCTGCCTACGCCGAGTGGGTCGGGGAGGATGCGCTCACCGACGGGTTGTACGACGCCGCACTCAAGGCCGTCGAGTGGACGGTCACGACTGGCGACGAGGACGGATTGGTGTGGTACGAACCCCACGACCACAAGCACGGGCTCACCCACCAGGGGTGGAAAGACAGCGACAGGGCTATCGTACGGCCCGACGGTACCGCCGCGACGCCACCAATCGCACTTGCGGAAGTGCAGGGATACGCCTACCGCTCGCTCCGTGGTGTCTCCGATCTCGCGGCGACTCGTGGTGACGACCGTCTTGCGGAGCGGCTGACCGAGTGTTCCGAGCGTCTCCGCGAAGCGTTCAATCGGGAGTTCTGGCTGCCCGAGCAGAAATGTTACGCACTCGCACTCGACACCGACGGCATAGTCGACGCTGTCGCCTCGAACCAGGGCCACGCGCTTTGGAGCGGGATTGTCCCGCCAGAGCGCGCTGATGACGCGATCAGCAGACTGCTGGCACCGGACATGCTAACCCACACCGGACTCAGAACGTTTTCGGCGTCTCACGACGCGTTTGACCCACTATCCTACCATCGTGGAAGCGTTTGGCCCCATGATACCAGCATCGCCGCGATGGGCTGTACGCGCTATGGTCGCGGTGATGCTGCCGCGGTGCTAGTCGAGCGCGGACTGGACGCGCTAGCGACCGGTGCGACAGGCGATCCCGACCGTTGGGGGTTCCCCGAGTTGCAGGTCGGCCTCAATGACACCCACGTGGACGCAGGTCGGGCCCACCACCCCGATTCCTGCGAGCCGGCCGCTTGGAGCGCCGGGAGTGCGTTCGGCTTCGCCCAAGCAACACTCGGTCTCGACATCGAGTCGGGGGTGCCGGCCGCCGAGCCTACAACGGGCTTCGGCTCCGGATCAGGGCTCGGCACGACGGAGGCGACGCTGCACTGCCGCGGGCGGAGTTACGCCTGTCGCCACAGCGACGATTCGACAACCGTGACGTTGACGTGTAGGGCGTCGCCGGCGAGGGGAGCACCTGACGACGATCCCGATCACCCGGAGGTGACTACCGATGGCTGAACTCAAACTATACGACATCACAAAAATTTACGACGACGCGGAAGGAACCGAGACCGCCGTTGACAAAGCGTCCGTAACGGTAAATGATGGCGAGTTTCTCGTTCTGGTCGGACCCTCGGGCTGCGGAAAGTCGACCACGCTGCGGATGATCGCCGGTCTGGAGACGGCGACAGGGGGGACGATCGAGATTGGCGATCGCGAAGTGCAACACCTCGCACCGAGCGAGCGGGACGTGGCGATGGTATTCCAGAGCTACGCACTGTACAAGCGCATGACCGCCCGCCAGAACATGGGGTACGGGCTCAAACACTCAACCGACATGTCGGCCGAGGAGCGCGACCGACGGGTTCGTGAGAGCGCGGAACTGTTGGGTATCGAGGAGTTACTCGACGACAAGCCCGAGGCGATGAGCGGCGGTCAGAAACAGCGCGTCGCGTTGGGTCGGGCGATCGTCCGCGATCCGGACGTGTTCCTGCTCGACGAGCCGCTGTCAAATCTCGATGCCAAGCTCCGGTCGCACATGCGTACGGAGCTCCAGCGCATCCAGTCGGACCTCGGCGTCACCACGGTATACGTCACGCACGACCAGACCGAGGCGATGACGATGGCCGACCGGATCGCTATAATGAACAACGGTGTCGTCCAGCAGGTTGACCCGCCGGAAGTCGCCTACGAACATCCGAACAACGAATTCGTCGGAGCGTTCCTCGGGAGTCCGGCGATGAACATCTTCGACGCCGTCGCTCACGAGGACACCAATGGGTACGATATTGGTGTCGAAGACACCACGCTCGGCAGGATTCCCCACGAAGCCGTCGAGGACGACATCGGCGGCGAGTCGGTCCGATTCGGTGTCCGGCCCGAGGACGTTCACCTCGACGATCTGCCGGACGACGCGACCGGCGGCTGTCGGTTCCCCGCGACAGTCAGGGTTACCGAGTACCAAGGGAATGACAACTTCGTCTACCTCGATGTGGGCGACCGGTCACTGACTGCGCGCGTGCCGCCGGGTATCTACCCTGAACCGAGCGACGAGGTGACTGCCCGGATCGCCGCCGAAGACGTCTACCTATTCGATCCGGAGACAACGGCGTCGATCAAGACGCGCGGTGTCGGCGGTGAAGGCACGGACACGCAACCGATCACTCGCGGGTAATCCACAATTTCCCTATCTATGACACACTCGAAGCAGTCAACGACGGACAGTATCGTCTCCAAGCACGTCGACGCGCCGATCGACGACCCGGCGTTCCACCTCGACGTGCTGGACGAGCTGAGTTACAACGCCGATGTAGATGGTGCGGTACCCCTGGCCAGCGATCCCGACAACCGGTACCCCTACGTCTACCCGCGCGACGTTGCCTCGATAACGCGGGCCTGGCTGACGGCGCTTCGACACGACGTCAGGCCGGATGTCTGCCGTGCCCGCATCGTCGACGCGGCCCGCTTTCTGATCGCCGTCGAGGACGACGGCTGGTGGTACCAGCGATACGGGCTGGACGGCACCGACCAGTCGATCTATCGCCAGGAGGACAACGTCGCCCACGGGATCAGGATCATCTCGCACGCGGTGCTCGCGCTCGACGCATCCGATGACCTCGAATCGGTAGACGAGGCGTTCCTGTCGAACGCAGTCGAGTCCATCGATGCCGCAGTGGCGGTTGCCTGCTCGGAACTGTACGACGCCAACGCCCACCTGATCGAGAGCACGACGAGCATCCACGAGGGGGCCATCGAGTCCGGCTATACGCTGTGGGTGAACTGCGCGTTTCTCGCCGCCCTACAGCAGGCGGCCGACGCGCTCGACCGGATCGAAGCTGCCGGACTGTCCGGGGATGTCAGCCGGACTGAGGACATCGATAGCTCTGGAGGCATCGATACGGTCGCACTCGACGACATCGTCGAACGAGTCGGTAAGCTTCGGTCCCTATTGGAACCGGGCGTTGAGCGGTGCTTCGCCGTCGACGGGACCACCGTGCCGCGCCGATACACTCTCGACGGCGATCGCGACGAGCGCCCAGATATTACGCTGCTCGCACCCGCCTACTTCGGGCTCGAAGAAGTGTTCGGCGAGCACGCCGTGCGCGCCGCCGAGCGGGCGGCCGCGAGCTTACAGGACCCGCGGCTGGGTGGGCTCCAGCGATTCCGCGGGTTTTACCACGACCACGACGTCCACCAGCACGGCGGCAACGGACCGTGGATGCAGTACACGGCCTGGCACGCGCAGTTCCGCTACGACCGCGAAGAGTGCGAGCGGGGCGATGAGGTGCTCTCGACGATCATCGGCCACACCGACGCGACGGGCCACATTCCAGAACACCTCTCGACGCGCGAGCGCTTCGAGCAGTTCGTCGAACAGGAGTGGGACACAGGATCGGACTTCGAGAAAGAGTTCGACGACAACGTGCTTCGGGACGTTTCATTCGACCGCATCGCAGAGGAGCTAGGCCACATGCGCACGGCGTACAACGAGATGGCGGCTGCCCTCGAGGAGCGAGACGTCATCTCCTTCGCGGCTCCGTTGGCGTGGTCTCATGCCGAGTTTCTGACGGCGCTGCTCAAGCGCGAGCGCGGTCGTGACCCGCACGCGTGACGTATAAAACGCACACATGAGCTCTATCGAGAACCGATCGCCGCTGGCGTCGAGCGAGGCTGGAGATACTGCGGCGGACTACTCACCACCGGGATCGAGGCGGCCCACCCCTAGACCCTCGTCGCCGACACGCAGCCGTTCGACGATGGCGTGCTGGCAGTGAAGGTCGCCGCCGGCACTACCGCGACGTAGGAACCCGACATTATAGGGGGTTCTCGTACAGTCCCGAAGCGGGTGGAGGGACTCAGTGTAGCCTCACCTGCAGGTTTACGGTTCACATTCCACTAATTTACCCGTTTTATGTCGGATAGTCAGTTGGGCGTTTATAAGAGACAAGGTACAGATCTTTCCGGGAGATCCCCATAGCTACCACAAAACGTTTGACACGTCCGGCGAGAGTCCGCGCATGGTCATCGGTTCAGCCAGCGTCGTCGGCGAGGCGACTGGCTGGCTCCTGACGCTCGCGCTGTTCGTCCTCCCCGGACTCGTCGCCGCCGCGCTCTGGACGCCGATACTGCTCTCGACGCGGCTGCGGGCGCTGTTCCGCGCGCTGCCGCCGGCGGGACGGCTCGTCCCCTCGTACGTCGGCGCCGCGCTCGGGCTCTCGGTCCCCTACCTCGCCGGCGTCGTGCTGACGGTCGAGTTCGTCGACTCGGCCGGTGCCGCCTGGAGCAACGCGCTCGTCGAGACCGCGCTGGCGGGCGGGATTCTCACGGCGCTCGTCGCGCCAGCAGCCGCCGCGCTCGCGCTCCCTCGCCTCGGGATCGACTGGGACCCGGCCGGATACGGGCCCTCGACGTGGGCGCTGCTCGTCGCGGCCGGGCTGTGGTACGCGGCCGTCGCCGCCGCGCCCCTGTTCGCGCTCGCGCTCGTCTTCGGGCTCCCGGGCGGGTACTGACGGAGACGGCCGTTTCGGTCCGACCGCCGCGAGGGTCTCGCCGACTCGCGCCGGCCGCGACGGTACGCCCCCCTGCCACCCGATACCGACGCTCCGATACGGTTTTGGGTCGGCCCGCGGAACCCTCGATAAATGCTGTCTCGACAGTTCGTCCGGGAGAACCCCGAGGTCGTCCGCGAGGCGCTCGCCAACAAGGGCGTCGACGTCGACCTCGACCGGATACTCGACGTCGACGAGGAGTGGCGGGAGCTGAAACAGCGCGGCGACGACCTGCGCCACGAGCGCAACGAGGTCTCCTCGACGATCGGCGACCTCAAGCAGGCCGGCGAGGAGGAGGCGGCGCAGGAGGCGATCGAGCGCTCACAGGAGCTCAAATCGGAGCTTCAGGAGGTCGAAGCGCGCGCCGACGAACTGGAGTCCGAACTGGAGGCGTCGCTGCTCGAACTCCCGCAGATCCCGCAGGAGTCTGTCCCGGTCGGCGCCGACGAGTCGGAGAACGTCGAGGTGCGCCGCGAGGGGTTCGACGACCTCCGCGATCTCCCGGCCGACGTGGTCCCCCACTACGACCTGGGCGAGGAGCTGGAGATCCTCGACTTCGATCGCGGCGCGAAGGTCGCCGGCGGCGGCTTCTACGTCGCGAAGGGCGACGGCGCCCGGCTGGAGCACGCGCTGGTCCAGTTCATGCTCGACGTGCACCGCGAGCAGGGGTACACCGACGTGTTCCCGCCGATCCCTGTCAACTCGGCGTCGATGCGCGGGACGGGGCAGTTCCCGAAGTTCACCGAGGACGCCTACCGGATCGAGGGCGACAACGAGGCGCCGTACGACGACGACGACCTCTGGCTGCTCCCGACGGCGGAGGTGCCCGTCACCAACCTCCACCGCGACGAGATCCTGCTGGGCGAGGACCTCCCGCTGAAGTACCAGGCGTACACGCCGAACTTCCGGCAGGAGGCGGGCGAGCACGGCACCGAGACCCGCGGCATCGTCCGCGTCCACCAGTTCAACAAGGTGGAGATGGTGAACTTCGTCCGGCCGGAGGAGAGCGACGAGCGCTTCCACGGGCTCGTCGACGAGGCCGAGGAGGTGCTTCGCCGCCTGGAGCTCCCCTACCGCGTGCTGGAGATGTGCACCGGCGACCTGGGGTTCACGCAGGCGAAGAAGTACGACCTGGAGGTGTGGGCGCCGGGCGACGACATGGACGAGGGGCCCGCGGCCGGCGGCCGCTGGCTGGAGGTCTCCTCGGTCTCGAACTTCGAGGACTTCCAGGCGCGCCGCGCCGGGATCCGCTACCGGGAGGAGCACCACGAGTCGGCAGCGTACCTCCACACCCTGAACGGCTCCGGGCTCGCGGTCCCGCGGATCGTCGTCGCCGTCCTGGAGTACTACCAGAACGACGACGGCACCGTCACCGTCCCCGACGCGCTGCGTCCGTACATGGGAGGCACCGAGGTCATCGAGGGTCACGAGCCGGTCGGCGAGTCGAAGCTCGGCGGCGAGTAGGCGGCGCGGAGCGCGTCGGTCCCCGCGGGGCGGGCGTCACTCCAAGGCGAACGTCACTCCCGGAAGGGCGTCACTCCGCGTTCGGGGGAACGCCGAGCTCTCCCTTCCACGCGTAAAAGCCGATCATGATGGCCGCCATCACGAAGCCGGTCGCCACGCCGAGGGGGATGCTCCCGTCGGCGACGTACGAGACGAACGCGAAGACCGCACAGAACGCCACGACGTACACGGCAGACTGGCGGAGCGCCAGCGACCGGTCGAACGTCTCGGGCAGCTGCATGCGCCCACGCTCGGGGTATCTCGGTTTAGCTCTTTCCTCTCCCGACGGCGGTCGAGCGACCGGTCGGTGACCCGGTTTCGCACCCCGACGGACCGTTACTGGTTCTCCAAGGCGTCGAGGACGCAGGCGGCGGCGATCACCGCCTCCTTCGGGACGTCGCTCGCGTCGTCGATGGTGACCGCGTAGGCGTCTCGAAGCGAGAACTTCCCCTCGATGTCGCCGACGTGGTCGCCGTCGGCGTCGAATATCTCGTACTTGTTCGGGACGAGGTTCGCGACGGCGACGAGGTGCCGGAGCGCCGATATCGCCTTGCTCTTCGAGCGGATGGTCGCCAGCGCGTCTCCCGTGTCGGGGTCGCGGACCGTCCAGTTCTCGACGAAAAACGAGAGGTCCTCGTCGAGGACGACGACCTCCTCGCCGGTGCCCGAATCGACGATGGCGTAGTTCCCCGCGATGTCCATGATACCGCCCGCCTTCACGGTGAACGCGTCCTCGCCGTCGCCGGTGACGAACGGGAACTCCTCTTTCAGCTTGAACAGCTTCTGTTTCCCGCGCAGGACGACGGTTCCGGTGCTGTCGCGGACGGTGTACTTGTTTCGGATCGCCGACTGTTTCACCTCGTAGCGGTCGTCGTCGAGATCGACCGTGGAGATGTCGTACGCGGTCGCTTCCGTCGACCCGAACGTGGAGGACTCGGCCATAGCCGCCAAGACGACGAGACGTGGCAAAATAGTTCCGCTCGGGAGACGGCCCGGGTCGGTCGTGCCGGCGTGCCTCAGGGCGTCAGCCGCCCTATCGAGAGCCACTTCACGTCGGCGTTCTCTAGGCTCCCGCCCTCACCGCCCGTCATCGCCGTCAGCGCGAACACCATCTCCTTGCGGACGCCGCCGGCGAGCCGCACGTCGAGCGAGAGCTCGCGCGGCGAAAATCGGTGGTCGGCGTCGACGACGCGCACGAGGTGCTCGGAGTGCGGCAGGTCCTCGACCGTCTCCACCTCGAGGTACGTCCGGAAGTCGGCGCCGAACTTGAAGCCGGTCTTGGGGACGGCGTCGGCCGCGCGGAGGCGTCGGTACACCGCGAGCCGGCGGTCGAACCGCTCGCCCTCAACGTCGCGGCCGCGGGCGACGACCGCGGCTGCGGGGCCGTCGGTCGTCGGCTCCTCTCCGACGTGGCCGTCGCCCGCCGCCCTCTCTCCGACGTGGCCGTCGCCTGCCGCCCCTATCGACGCCGACAGCGACAGGACGCCGTCGGCCGCGAGCGACGCCGCCTCGACGAGAGAGAGCTGGATCGCGCCCTCGACGGCGGCCGCCCGGCCGGTGAGCGGCTGGCCGTAGAAGCCCCGCTCGTAGAGCCCCTCGGGAGCGTCCCAGACGACGACGCGGTCCGAGAGGAGCACGCCGTCGAGGCGCTCCGGCGGCTCGTACTCGGTCGCGCCCTCGATCGCTCCGCCCGTCGCCGCGAAGTACGTGATGTCGGACTCCTCGTCGACGACCGCGAGGGTGCGCCCGACGAGTCCGGCCGCGGGGAGCGACTCGCGCTCGCCGACGACCTGCACCGGGTACTTCACGTCTCCCGTGTCGGGGGTCGAGCCGCGCTCGTAGGCGACGAAGTCGACCGCGTCGGCGACGTCGGCGGTCCCGCCGGGCCACGGTTCGCGGGCGGGCGAGAGGTAGAAGCCGCGGTCGCGGAGGTCCGCGTAGACGAGGTACCGCACCGCGAACCGGTCCGCGGCGGCCGCGCTCTCGACGAAGAAGCGCTCGAATCCGACGGGGTCGGCGTCGGGGGCGAGGGAGACTCCGGCGAGGTCGCCGCGAAAGAGGAGGTGGGCCGCCTCGACCCGGGAGAGCGATATCTCGTTCCCCTCGAGCGGGCGCCCGTAGCCGCGGGAGTCGTGGAAGCGCTGGCGGGCGTCGCCGGCGACGCGGACCGCGTCGCCGCGCAGGTGCCCTGTCGGTTGCATACCCGAAGGCGCGCTCGGACGAGGTAAGGGGGTTGCGGTCGGCGGGCGTCCGCGGGTAAGCGTAAAGGGTCAGTGGCCGGAACGGACCCCATGAACGACTCCGCAGGCCTCCGGCTCACGGTGCGTGCCGCCGAGAAGCGGGACGCGGGCCGGGGCATCGCCAGACTCCCCGAACCCGCCCGGAAGCGGCTCGGCCTCCTCAGCGGCGACACCGTCGAGCTCCGCGGAGAGCGCGTCGCCGTCGCGAAGGTGTGGCCCGGCGGCCCCGACGCCCAGGCGGACTCCGTGCTCATCGACGCGGACACCCGCGCGAACGCCGGCGTGAAGGTCGGCGACGTCGTCGAGGTCGCGCCCGTCACGGTCGAGGACGCCGACCGCGTCCTCCTCGCCGCCCCCGCGCGGCTGGCCGACGTCGACGTGAGCCGCGAGGTGGTCGAGCGCGCGCTCGCCCGCGACCTGCGCGACCGCCCCGTCACCCGAGGCGAGGCGGTCCACGTCGAGCGACTGGGCGGCCTCCGGTTCGTCGTCGCGGAGACGGCGCCGGCCGGCACCGTGCGCGTCACGAACCGGACCGACGTATCGGTGCGGTACGAGGACGGGGACGGGAAGGACGACGCTCCCACGCGGACCGACAGCCGGGACGGAGCCGGCCGATCGTCGCAGTCGTCGGGCGGGTCGGGCGGGACCGCCGAGTCGAGGACGCGTTCACCGTCTGCGGGAGACGGGACGGAACCCCCCGCGGAGCACACCGCGGGCGCGACCTACGAGGACATCGGCGGGTTAGACGAGGAGCTGGAGCTGGTGCGCGAGACGATCGAGCTCCCGCTCTCCGAGCCCGAGGTGTTCACCCGGCTCGGCATCGACCCGCCGAAGGGGGTCCTCCTGCACGGTCCCCCGGGGACGGGCAAGACGCTGATCGCCCGCGCCGTCGCCAACGAGGTGGACGCGACGTTCGTCACCGTCGACGGCCCGGAGATCATGTCGAAGTACAAAGGCGAGTCGGAGGAGCGCCTGCGGGACGTGTTCGACCGCGCGAGCGAGTCCGCCCCCGCGATCATCTTCTTCGACGAGATCGACTCGATCGCGGGCAAGCGCGACGACGGCGGCGACGTGGAGAACCGCGTCGTCGGCCAGCTGCTCTCGCTGATGGACGGGCTCGACGCCCGCGGCGACGTGATCGTCATCGGGGCGACCAACCGCGTCGACACCCTCGACCCCGCCCTCCGGCGCGGCGGTCGGTTCGACCGCGAGATCGAGATCGGCGTCCCCGGCGAGGCCGGTCGCCGACAGATCCTCGACGTCCACACGCGCCGGATGCCGCTGGCCGACGACGTCGACCTCGACCGGATCGCGAGCCGGACGCACGGCTTCGTCGGCGCCGACATCGAGGGGCTCGCGCAGGAGGCGGCGCTGACGGCGCTGCGTCGCGCCCGCGAGTCGGACGCGCGGGCGCTCGACGAGGTCACCGTCTCGAAGGCCGACTTCGAGGCCGCCCACGCCAACGTCGAGCCGAGCGCGATGCGCGAGTACGTCGCCGAACAGCCCGCGACCGACTTCTCGGACGTGGGCGGGCTCTCGGCGGCGAAGGAGAAGCTGGAGCGGGCGGTGACGTGGCCGCTGACGTACGGCCCGCTCTTCGACGCCGCCGGCGCCGACCCACCGACGGGGGTGCTGCTCCACGGGCCCCCGGGCACCGGGAAGACCCTGCTCGCGCGGGCGATCGCCGGCGAGAGCGGCGTGAACTTCATCCAGGTCGCCGGCCCGGAGCTGCTCGACCGCTACGTCGGCGAGTCCGAGAAGGCGGTTCGAGACCTGTTCGACCGCGCCCGACAGGCGGCGCCCGTGATCGTCTTCTTCGACGAGATCGACGCGATCGCGGCCGACCGCGACGGCGCGGGCGGGGACGGCTCGGGCGTCGGGGAGCGCGTCGTCTCCCAGCTGCTCACCGAACTGGACCGCGCCAGCGACAACCCGAACCTCGTCGTGCTCGCGGCGACGAACCGGCGGAACGCGCTCGATCCCGCCCTGCTCCGGCCGGGTCGGCTGGAGACGCACATCGAGGTGCCCGAGCCCGACCGGGACGCGCGTCGGAAGATCTTCGAGGTTCACACCCGCGGGAAGCCCCTCGTGGAGGGGGTCGACCTGGCGCACCTCGCCGACGAGACGGAGGGGTACTCTGGCGCGGAGATCGCCGCCCTCTGTCGGGAGGCCGCGCTCGTCGCCATCGAGCGAATCACCGACGAACACGGCGCCGCCGCCAACGACCACGCCGCCGAGGTCTCGATCACGAGCGACGACTTCGCGGCCGCGCTGGAGACGGTGCGTCCGGCGACCCCGTAGGACTGCGATGCCGGCCGAGCGCGACTCCCCGGACCGGAGTCGACCCGGGGACGGAAGAGACGACCCGACGCCGCCGACCCGCCGCGGGCTCTCGGCTGCGCTGCTCGCGGCGGTCCGGTCCCGCCCGCCGGCGGAGATCGCGCTGGTCGCCCTCCCGATTCCGGCGCTGCTCGTCGCCGTGAGCCTCGCGCCCGGAACCGACGCGTGGCGGCTCTCGCTCTCGACCGCCGGCGTCTTCGAGAGCCGGCAGGCGCTGTGGACCGCGTTCGCGTCGAGCTTCGTCCACACGACGCCGGAGCACCTCGTCGACAACATCGCCAACTACTGGCTGCTCCTGGCGGTCGCGTACCCGCTGTCGGTCGTCGCGGGCTGGCGCCGGCGGCTGCTGTGGGCGACCGTCGCGTACCTCCTCGTCGTCCCGCTCGCGTCGGCGTGGGCGACGCTCGTCGCCCTCGGCGGCCTGACGAACGCGCCGACGGCCGGCTTCTCGGACGTGAACAGCGCCCTCCTCGGCTACCTCGTCGTCGTCTGGTTCGCCGCGCTGGCGACGGAGACGGGCGGTGACGGGGCGGAACACGGACGGACGGCGATCGGCGTCGACGCCCGCTGGTCGGCCGTCGTCGCGCTCGGGTCGCTCGCGCTCGCGTACCTCGCGCCGAGCGGCGTCGGGTACTTCCCCCCGCTGCCGGCCGTCGGCGCGCTGTTCGCGCTCTCCGCGGCCCTCGTCGCCGTCGCGCTGTCCGCCGCCGCCGGCCGACCGAGGGTGGTCGGCCTCGACCTCGCCCCCGAGCGCGAGCTGCTGTACGTCACCGGCGGGAGCGTCGCCGCCGCCGGCGTGGTCGGGTCGCTGGTCATCGTTCCGTTCGGCAGCAACGTGTTCGCGCACCTCGCTGGCTACGTCGTCGGAGCGGCGGTCCCGCTCGGCTACGTGCTCGCGGACGGCTGACCGGACCGGTCGGTGACGCTGGGATGGCGGATCGGCCGGCGCCCGGATCGCCGGATCCGTCGCCGGGCTACTCGTCGCCGTGGCCGCCGCCGTGACCGCGTGCGGCGTCGCCGTCGGCCGCGGTCGTGGCGGCGTCCGAGTCGGCGCCGAACTCGTCGACGGGGGTCACGCTGTAGTCGACGGTGAGGATGTCCTTCGTCGCGCGGACCTTTCCCACGAACGTCGAGATGTCCGTCAGGCGCCCCTCCAGGACGAACAGCTCCATGCAGTAGCGGGAGCCGACGTGGCTGTGGAAGTTGGAGGCGACGAGCCCCTCGTGCTCGTGGCGGAGCCGCATCATGCGCTCCTCGACGCTGGTGGTCTCGTAGTCGAAGAGGACGGTCACCACCGCCATCAGGTCCCGGTCCTCCAGCGAGGCGTCGTCGAACTCGCCGAGGAGGTTCCGGGAGGCCTCGCGGACGACCTCGCTGCGCCCGGTGTAGCCGTGTTCGTCGGCGAACCCGTCGATCCGCTCCAGCAGCTCCTCCGGCATCGAGACGCTCACGACCGTCATGTAATAATCGATGCCGCCTGACTTGTTAATCCTTGAGGTTCGGACCGTCGCCGGCTTCCGCCGGCTCCCCTCCGACGAGCCCGGAGAGCCACTCGTAGTGGTCGAGCAGCGCTCGCTCGCCCGCGCCGGTGAGCGCGTACACGTCGGCGATCCCCTCGGTCCGCCGGCGGAGGTACCCGGTCTCGACCAGCGAGCGGAGCGTCGCGTAGAAGGAGCCGGGGTCGATGCGCTCGTCGTAGTGCGACTCCAGCCGGTTCTTCAGCGACTGCGCCTGCAGCTCGCCGGCGTCGTACAGCAGCGCGCAGAGGTCGCGGCGGCGGCCGCTGTGGAACCACTTCGTCATGGGTCGGCTACCGCGCGACGACTCACGACCGTTTCGGTCGCGGGCGGCCTCGCCGCCGACTCACCGGCTCGCCAGCAGCTCGTCGAGGCGGCCCACGCGGCGGTCGCCGAGCACGCAGCGGCCGCGGTCCTCGTGACCCACGCGCTCGACGTGGACCGCGTCGAGCCCGGCGTTCCACGCCGCGCTCACGTCGCTCTCGCCGTCGCCGGCGTAGTAGCCGCGATCGACGGTCGGGTCGACGCCGAGGTCTCGCATCACCAGCTCGATCGGCGCGGGGTCCGGCTTCCACCCCGTCTCGTCGGTACAGCAGACGACGGCGTCGAACCGGCAGTCGAGGTCCAGCCGGTCGAGGACGGGCTCGGCGAGGAACCGCTGGCAGTGGGTGACGAGACCGGTCGGCCCGCCGGCGTCGTCGACACGGTCGAGCAGGCGGGCGGCGTCGTCGTGGAGGTACGTCGCCTCCGCCCGGGCGACCGGGTCCTCGACCGCGTGAAACGCCGGCCAGAACTCGTCGGGGTCGACGCCGATATCGCGGAGCGTGCGGCCGCGGGGGCCGCCCAACCCGTGCCAGAGGACGTGCGCCTCGCGGTCGGAGAAACGCCGGCCGAGCCGATCCCCGACACGGTCGAACACCGCGCGGGTGTACGACCACTCGGCGTCGACGAGGGTGCCGTCGAGGTCGAACAGGTGGAAGTCGTAGTCGACCACGGCCATGGGGGCGTCTCTAGGCCGTCGGCCGATAAGTGCGTTGTGGGGTCAGTCCCCCCGGACGTGCACCGACGACCCGAGGTACTTGTGGAGGACCTCGTCGACCGAGTCGGCGTTGAACCGGCCGAGGTCCGCGGCGATCTCGGCTCGCAGCGCGTCGAGGTACGCCTCGTCGGTCCGCAGCTCGCGAAACGAGGCCCGGGTGACCTCGACGCCGAGGCGGTCGCTCGCGAGGTCCAGAAACGTCGGCTCGTCGCCGATCTTCCCCCGCCAGAGCCGGTCGCGGAAGAACAGCCAGCCGTCGGCGCCGGGCTCGCTCGCGGGAAGCTCCATCGTCGCCTCGAATCGGTCCGGATCGAGCGTCGCGGCGTCCGGGTCGAGTCGGAACCGAACGGCGAAGACGTAGGCGGCGTCCATTGGACGCGATCCGTGGGTAGAGGATAAAAGTACATATCCCTCGGTCCAGTCAGTTGGCCCATATGTTGGACCGGCTCCGCGCCCTCGGTGAGCGCGCCTACCGCCGCCACCTCCGTCGCGAGATCGAGGACGTGCCGACCCACGTCGCGATCATCCAGGACGGGAACCGGCGGTACGCGCGCGAGCGCGGCGACGACGCGCCCCAGGGCCACCGCGCCGGCGCGGACACGACCGAGCGCGTGCTCGACTGGTGCGCGGACCTCGGCGTCGAAGAGCTGACGCTGTATGCCTTCTCCACCGAGAACTTCGCGCGACCCGACGAGGAGCTGGAGCCGCTGTTCGACCTGCTTGAAGCTAAGCTTCGAGAGTTCGCCGACGCCGAGCGCGTCCACGAGCAGGGGGTGCGCGTCCGGGCGATCGGCGACGTCGACCGGCTGCCCCCTCGCGTCCGCGACGCGGTCGACTACGCCGAGCGGCGCACCGCAGACAACGACCGGTTCACGCTGAACGTCGCGCTCGCGTACGGCGGCCGAACGGAGCTCCTCGACGCCGCCCGGACGATCGCCGGCGACGTCGCCGACGGCGACCTCGATCCCGCCGACGTAGACGTCGAGACCGTCGAGGACCGACTGTACGACCGGCCGGTCCGCGACGTCGACCTCATCGTCCGGACGGGCGGCGACGAGCGTACCTCGAACTTCCTCCCGTGGCACGCGAACGGCAACGAGGCCGCCGTCTACTTCTGTGCGCCCTACTGGCCGGAGTTCTCGCAGCGCGAGTTCCTCCGCGCCATCCGCACGTATCAGTCCCGCGAGGAGTCGTGGCAGCGCGCCCGTGCCGAGCGGGCCGCCGCGCTCGTCCGGGCGGTCGCCGAGGTGGAGCTCGCCGAGGCCCGGCGCGTGGCGTCGCGGCTCCGCGCGCAGGTCGCCGACCTCGACGGGAGCGTGCTCGCCGACGACGAGCTCGGCCTCTCCGAGACCGAACCGGCGGACTCCGACACCGACGACCCCACTGACCGGGCGGATCGGGGAGAGCAGGCAGAGCGGGTAGAGCGGGCCGAGCGGGCGGAGCAGGCGGACTAGGCCGACGCCCGCGGCGCGATTCCGCCCTCGTTCCGCGTCAGCAGATACAGCGCGAACGAGGAGAGCCAGTGTGAACCCGCGTAGTCGTCGGTGAGCACGTCGGCGGCCCCCGCCTCGGCGTGGCGGCGCGCCTCGGCCTCGAGCCTGTCACCAAGCCGGGCCGCGGCCGGCCCCTCCCGTCCCGCCAGCGCGTCGGCCAGTCCCGCGAGACACCACGCGCGGGAGACGTTGAGCCCGATCAGGTGCATCGCGGCGCCGTCGCCCTCCTCCGGCTCGACGGGGACGGGCGAGAGCAGCACGTCGTGGGGCGGCGCCGAGAGGTCCGGGAGGAAGCCGTCGAGCCACGCCGCGAACGCGTCGGGGTCCAGCACGC
>NZ_JAXRUU010000012.1:0-56244 GCF_034497445.1 Halorubrum sp. AD140 | reverse complement strand
GGATGACACCGAACTACCACGGCTCACATCAGATTCCCGCTTACGCCGGAGCGCAGGGATGGAATCCTCATCTTCGCGGACCTGATTGTACCCTTCGAGAGGTGATAAACCCATCGAAGCGTTTCGGGTCCAGCGAAACCGGGCCGAGTTGAACGGCTCGAGTTCGCGGATGCGTTCTTCGCATTAGTCACGATGCCCGGGTTGTACTTAACCTCGTCGAACTACCGGCGCCACGTCATGCGGTTTCATGCCGGTGAACTGTGAGCGAACCCACACCTCTGCGGGTCGGTCTCAAAAAAGCGAACGGACTCGGTGGCTACTCCTCGTCGAGATGCTCGATCCCTTTCTTCGAGACGTTGGCTTTCGTGATGCTGTCGAGGTCGTTGAGCCAGAACTCGTCGTCGGCATCGTCGACCTCCGGGGCACTGTCCTTCCAAGCCCAGCCCTCGTACTCGTGGACCTTCTTGGTCCCCTTCTCACGGAGGCGAATGGTCGTCGGTTCCGCCTCCTCCTCTGAGGGAGCGGGGTCGAGCGTCCGGGCGGCCTTCAGCGCGGCCTGGCGGGGCATGTTCCCGGAGAACTCGCTCGGTTCCGATCCGTCTTCCTCTCGAAGGGCGAAGTTTCGCTTACCGTCTTCACGTACCATGATTTATCCTCCATGCGAACTCAGCACACAGTCTGTAATAAATATATCGGGGAAATGAAAGCTGTCCAGCAAAACATTTTTATACGAACTCCGCTCCGGCTAGCGGTTTCGAGCGGAGAAAACCGACGATCCGCGACGACCACAGAGCGATGGCAGGGGCGCGTGACGCCTCGCGACTACCTACCGAGGAAGCGAGCAACCTCTCCTCGCGAAGATATCGGGCGCGGGGAAACGGGGGTACACCGAGCGTCGCTCTGTCGGTGATTGGCGTAGAGTGGTATCGGATTCAGCTCCCGGTCTGAAGTACGTGACCTTCGCCTTGGACTTCCGTAAACAACACTTATGTGTCTGCTGTGGCGAAGTGCGACAAGCACAACCGCGATGGTCCGCAAAAAGAAGCTCAGCCCCAGTGGCGCCAAGGACGACGAAGGGGAGTACCACAACGTCCACGTGAATCTCCACGAGGACGAACTCGCCGTCGCCGGCATGGAGATCGGCGACGAGGTGTTCGTCCGGGTCCGAGACGGGAAAATAATCATTCAGAAGGCGGATTCCAACCCCGAGCAGCTCGAGCACGACTTCTGAGCCGGACCTCGCTTTCGACCGTCCTCCAGCGCAGGCTCACGTTCGCGAGCGACGGCGACGCGGTAGTGAAACAGGGAGCACGGGCGGCGTCTCCGTCGGTCGGCGGATTGATGTTCGCTCGCGGCGAGTCGGATACGAACGATGGACGCGTACGACCTGTTGAAGCCGGCGCTGTTCGGTCTCCCGGCGGAGACGGCACACGGGACGACGCACCGGCTGTTACGAGCCGTACAGGGAACCGCGGTCACGGACCTGCTGCGGGACAGGTACGTCGTCGACGACCGGCGACTGCGGGTCGACGCGTTCGAAAACGAGTTTCCGAACCCGGTCGGCGTCGCCGCCGGGTTCGACAAGAACGCGGAGGTGCCGCGCGCGCTCGCGGCGCTCGGATTCGGCCACGTCGAGATCGGCGGCGTGACGGCCGAGCGGCAGCCGGGAAACCCGCGACCGCGACTGTTCCGGCTCCGCGAGGACAAGGCGCTGATCAACCGGATGGGGTTCAACAACGAGGGCGCTGACGCCGTCGGCGACCGGCTCGACCAGGAACCGCTACCCGACGTGCCCGTCGGTATCAATATGGGGAAATCGAAGTCGACGCCGCTCGCCGACGCGCCGGACGACTACCTGTACACCTACGAGCGCGTCGCGGACGCAGGCGACTACTTCGTCGTCAACGTCTCCAGTCCGAACACCCCCGGGCTCCGCGAGCTACAGAACCGCGAGGCGTTAGCGGAGATCCTCGGCGCCCTCGACGACGCCGGCGCGAGCCCCCTCCTCGTGAAGCTCTCCCCGGACCTCCCGGATCCCGCCGTCGAAGACGCGCTCGGCGTCGTCGACGACCTCGACCTCGACGGCGTCATCGCGACGAACACGACCACCTCCCGCCCAGAGTCGCTGGAGAGCCCGAACCGCGCCGAGCGCGGCGGCCTCTCCGGAAAGCCCATCGAGGGCCTCGCCACGAACCGGATCCGGTTCGTCGCCCGGCGGACCGACGTCCCGATCGTCGGCGTCGGCGGAATATCGGATGCGGCGGGCGCCTACGAGAAGATACGTGCGGGAGCCTCGCTCGTCCAGTTGTACACCGGGCTCGTGTACGAAGGGCCGGGGCTCGCCCGCGATATCAACGAGGGACTCCTCGAACTGCTCGAACGGGACGGGTTCGACTCCGTCGCCGACGCGGTCGGCGCGGACCTGTAGCCGAGAGAACACCGGCGATCGTTCGTCGGCCTACGCCTCGTCGCGCACGATGACGACGACGTCGTCGGCCTCCAGCAGCTCTCCGTCGCCCCGATACTGTCGCTCCTCCTCGATCGAGAACTCGTCGCCGACCAGCGTGACGCCGGCCGCGCGGAGCTCGTCGCCGTCGATCTCGTACTCCTCGCGTGCGATCGCGGCCTCGATGTCGCCGACTCGGTCGCCGTACTTCGGGCCGACCGTCGCGTAGTCGAGGTCTATCCCGATAATCACCGTCTCGACCGGGGCGTCGGCGTCGGGGTGGACCGCGACGTCGGCGACGTGCATCACGCCGGTGATGTCGTCCTCGAAGCCGCGAACGTCCGCGTACACCTCGACGGCGTCGAGCTCGGCGTTCAGCGGGAGTTGGTTCTCGCTCTTGTACTTCCGGAGCGCGCCAACGACGGCCGTGGCGGCGGCGCCGGCCTCGTGGTCCGCCTCTAGCCCGAGCGGCTCGGGCCAGTCCGCGAGGTGGATCGAGTGGGTCGAGTCGCTCGCGCCGTCCGCGTACATGTCGTGCCAGAGCTCCTCGGTCACGTGCGCGAGCAGCGGCGCGAACAGCTTCAGGAACCGGCGGTGCGCCGTCCGGAGCGTGTACGTCGCCGCGTCGTCCTCGCGCTGCTTGACGATCTCGAGGTAGTCGTCACAGAACGTGTTCCAGAAGAAGCTCCGGAGCTCGTCGCGGGCCTTCGAGAACGCGCGGTCCTCGAACAGCTCGGTGAGCCGTTCGATCTTGGCGTCGAGCTCGGCGAGCAGCCACCGGTCGAGCTCGCGGAGTCCGTCCGCCGGCTCGGTCGGGAACGGCTCCGGCGCGAGCGACTCGACGAGCTTGGAGGCGTTCCACAGCTTCCGGATGAGCTTCTCGCCCGCGCGGAGGTCCTTCTCCTTGAACGGGAAATCGTCGCCGACGGCGGTGCCGGCGGCCCAGTAGCGCGTGGCGTCGACCGGGAACTCCGCCAGGACCGCCTCGGGCTCGACGACGTTGCCGACGGACTTCGACATCTTCTCGCGGTTCTCGTCGAGGACGTGCCCGTTGATCATCGTCTCCTCGAACGGGACCTCGCCGGTGTGCTCGTAACACTTCACCAGCGTGTGGAACAGCCAGAAGCTGATGATGTCGTGACCCTGCGGCCGGAGATCGAACCGGTACAGCTCCGGGTGCTCCATCGTGAACGCCTCGGCCTCCTCGTCCCAGTCCCAGCCGGCGTTGATCAGCGGCGTCAGGCTGGAGGTGGCCCAGGTGTCGAGCACGTCGTCCTCCGGCTCGAACGCGTCGTGACCGCACGCGGGACAGGCGTCGACGGGCGGGTCGTCCGAGAGGGGGTCGACGGGCAGGTCGGCCTTCTCGGCGATGACGACCTCGCCGCAGTCCTCGCAGTACCACACCGGGAACGGGATTCCTGAGGAGCGCTGGCGGGAGATCAGCCAGTCCCACTGGAGCCCCTCGACCCAGTGCTCGTACCGGGTGAACATCTTCTCCGGCGACCATTCCATCTCCCGGCCGACCTCGAGGTACTCGTCGGTCTTGTCGAGCATCTCGACGTACCACTGCTCGGTGACGAGGAACTCGACGCTCGTCCCGCAGCGCTCGTGGACGTTGACCGTGTGCGTGATCCCACGACGGTCGAGGAGGGCGCCCGCGTCGTCGAGGTCCGAGACGATGGCCTCGCGGGCCTCGGCGGAGTGTAACCCCTCGTACTCCTCGGCGACCTCGGTCATGTGTCCGGACTCGTCGATGGCGACCCGGAGGTCCAGGTCGTGGACCTGGTACCACTCGATGTCGTTCTGGTCGCCGAACGTACAGCACATCACGATCCCGGAACCGGTCTCCATGTCGACGCGCTCGTCGGCGATGATCTGCACCTCGTGGCCGAACAGGGGGACCTCGGCGAACTCGCCGACGAGACCCTGGTTCTCGTCGTCGTCCGGGTGGACGAAGACGGCGACGCACGCGGGGAGGAGCTCCGGGCGCGTCGTCGAGATGAGGAACTCGTCGTCAGTGTCGCCGTCTGCGTCGCCCCCGACCACGGGGAAGGCGATGTCGTGGAAGTGGCTGTCCTGCTCGTCGTCCTCGGTCTCGACCTGCGAGATTGCGGTCTCGCACTCGGGACACCAGATCGCGGGGGCCTTCTCGCGGTACTCGCGGCCCTGCTCGTACAGGTCGACGAACGACAGCTGGGAGACGCGCTGGACGCGCGGTTCGATCGTCTGGTACGTGTGGTTCCAGTCGACCGAGACGCCGAGCGACTGGACGTTCGCGGTGAACTGCTCCTCGTACTGCGCGCAGACCTCGCGGCATTTGGCCTGGAACTCGCGGCGTTCGAACTCCTGGTGGCGGATGCCGAGCTCGTCCTCGGTGAGCCGCTCGGAGGCGATTCCGTTGTCGTCGTAGCCGAACGGGAAGAACGTCTCGCCGCCGTTCATGCGCTCGAAGCGCGCGACGAAGTCCTGGAGGGTGAAGCCGTACAGGTGGCCCATGTGGAGGCTCCCCGATACCGTCGGCGGGGGCGTGTCGATGGAGAAGACCGTGTTCGGATCGACCGGATCGTCGTCGGGGTAGGCGTACGTCTCCTCGTCGACCCATCGCCGCTGCCACCGCGGCTCGACGGCGTCGGGGTCGTACTCACCACTGGGCATTTCACGCCCATCTTCCCGCGGTTCCCCCTTAACGGCCTCGGTTGTGCAGGGCGAGCCCGCGTTACAGCGCGGTCAGGCGCCGCCGGACGCGGTCAGACCCGGTCGTCCAGGTCGTGCTCGGCCGCCATCCGCGACGCCTCCGCCGCGAACCGCTCGATCTCGTCCGCCGAACTCTCCCCGAGCGCGTTCTCGTCGACGTCGCGGCCGGCGGTGATCCCGTCGCCCGTGACGAGCCGCTGCTCGGCCAGCTCCTTCGTGTGGACGCGCTCGCCGTCCTCCGTGGCGTAGGTGAGCCGCACGAGCCCCTTCGAGTCGAACTCTCGATCGACGAGCCAGACCGTGGTCATACCCGGGGATGGGTGCCTGCGACGCTTAAGAAGGACGATCGTGGTGGGTGAACCATCCCGCAGCGGTTTCGATCCCGATGGTCTGCGGTCGGCGCGCGCCTGCGAGGCCGCACACGCGGCCGAGCAGCGCGTGCGAGGGAGTCGCTGGCGCCCTGCGCCAGCGACGAGGCTGGGGAGGTGTGAGGGGCGGTGCTGTGCGGGGCGGGACTCGAAGGGGCGAACGCGAGGACGGCGTAGGCGACGTAAGGACCGCAGGAACGAGTGAAGCGAGTGACGAGGACCGCAGCGAGCCCCTCAAGTCCTCGCGGTCGGGGATTCGGCGGTCTCGCTCACCGTATCGAGACTGTTCGTTTGCGATCGACATTCCGAGAAGCTGAATCGAACCGCGGCGAAGGCAGACACCGACCCGCGGATACGACACGCAAAAACGGAGACACGTGAGTACGGCGTCGCCAGCGCTTTGTACCGGCTCGTCGAACCAGCACGCATGCGCGTGAAGTTCGACCGCGACACCTGCGTCGGGATGTACCAGTGCGTCGCCGAGTGGGACGCCTTCGAGAAGAACCTGAACGACGGGAAGGCCGACCTGCGAGGGAGCGAGGAGGAAGACGAGGACGTGTTCGTGCTCGAGGTGCCCGACGGCGAGGAGTTCGACGCGAAGTTCGCGGCACGGGTCTGCCCGGTCGACGCCATCGAGGTGTACGACGACGGCGAACGGGTGGTGTAAACGAAGAACGATTCCCGACGGTCGGTTTGTCGATCGCTGCTAACGGAGCGCGTCAGATAGACACCTCCAAAGCCCCAGCCGCGACGACTCGCGCGGCTTGCTGCGCGCTTCGGTCGCTCGCGTTGCTCGCTCCTTGCGGTGCTTGCGTCGCCGTGCTTCGTCCTCGCGACTGCCCCTTTGCGTCCCGCCCGAGCGCACAGCACCGCAGCCTCACGCCTCCCCAGCCTCGTCGCTCGCTTTGCTCGCGACTCCCTCGCGCGCGCTGCTCGCGCCCGACGGGCGCTCACAGGCGCGCGCCAAGTGAATGGTTCACAGGAGCGTCGAACCCTCACCCGCTCCTACAGATAAGCGCTCGGCGAGGTCTTCGGCGAAGTACGTGATGATGAGATCAGCGCCCGCGCGCTTGAGCGACAGCAGCGACTCGTGGGCGGTCGCCTCCAGGTCGAGCCACCCCTTCTCGGCGGCCGCGTGCAGCATCGCGTACTCGCCGGAGACGTTGTACGCGGCGACCGGATGGTCGAACTCCGCGCGGATGTCGGCGACCACGTCGAGGTACGGGAGCCCCGGTTTCACCATCAACACGTCCGCGCCCTCCTCGGCGTCGATCCGGGCCTCGCGGAGCGCCTCGCGCCGGTTGGCGGGGTCCATCTGGTAGTGTCGGCGGTCGCCGAACGCTGGCGCGCCGTCGGCCGCGTCGCGGAACGGACCGTAGAACGCCGACTCGTACTTGACCGCGTAGCTCATGAGTGCCACGTCCTCGTGACCGGCCTCGTCGAGCGCCCCGCGGATCGCTCCCACCTGTCCGTCCGTCATCGCGGAGGGGGCGACCATGTCCGCGCCAGCGTCGGCCTGCGAGACCGCCGTCTCGGCGAGCAGCTCCAGCGTCTCGTCGTTCTTCACCGTGAGCGTCGGGTCCGTCTCCGCGGACTCCTCGATCACGCCGCAGTGCCCGTGGTCGGTGTACTCACAGAGGCAGACGTCGCCGATCACGTACGCGTCGGTCTCGGCGGCGATCCGCCGCGTCGCGCGTTGGACGACGCCGTCCTCGGCGTACGCCCGACTCCCCTCCGAGTCCTTCGACTCGGGGATCCCGAAGAGGATCACGGCCTCGACGCCGGTCTCGCGGACCTCCTCGACGCGGTCGACGGCCTCGCTCACGGGGACGCGTTCGTGGCCCGGCATCGTCTCGATGGGAACGCGCTCGTCGGTCGTCGCGTCGACGAAGACGGGCGCGACGAGGTCCGAGGCTGCCAGCGACGTCTCGCTGACGAGCGGACGGACGCCGTCGGTCCGAAGCCGCCGCGGCCGGTCGGTGGGGTGCATAGCGGAGCGTTGGCTCCGGGCGGTCTTTTATGATCCGTCCGCGGCGAGCCGGTTACGGACCTGAAGGCGGTGAGAGGCGAGGCCGAAGAGGAGGTTATTCCGACGATTCGACGTCGATCCGGTCGCGGAGCGACGCGAGTTCGTCCGACTCCGCGAGCTCCTCGACGCGCTCCTTGAAGTGCTCCTCACAGAGGCCGACGACCACGCCGCTCTGCTCGGCCTCGTACGTGGCCTCCCGCTCGCAGTAGTGACACCGCATGGTCGCCACTCTATCGGCGTCGGGCTTAACCCTGTTCGTCGATCGGGGAGGATCCGGTCTCCCGCCCGGTTGGAGCCGGCAGCCGGGCGCGAACGGGCTCGAAGGCGTCGGCGGTCAATCCCGCCTCGGCGAGCGTGCGCTCGTGCGCGTCGCTCCCACCCGTCAGGAGCAGGTCGTGCTCGGCGGCGACTCGCTCGACGCGCGCGTCGTCGACCGGACGCCCGTACGGGTAGAACCGCTCGACCGCGTCCAGATCGCGGGCGACGTCGAGCGCGGCGGCGACGTCGTCGTACCGGAACGGGTGCGCGAGCCCGACGAACGCGCACGCGTCTCGAAGGAGTTCGACCCCCCGATCCAGTTCGGTCACGTCGCGGGCGACGTAGCAGGGGCCGTCGTTCCCGATCAGCGCGTCGAAGGCGCCCGCGTAGTCGTACGGCGCCTCCGACTCCTCGATCGCGCGGGCGACGTGCGGGCGCCCGAGGCCGGGACGGGGGTCGACGCCGAGGTCGACGCCGAGTCGCTCCTCGACCGCGTCGAGGATGGCGGCGCCGCGGCGCTGCCGGTCCGCCTGGAGACGCTCGATCTCCGCGTCGAGCGCCGCGGTGTGTTCGACGGCGTATCCGAGCAGGTCGAGCCGTTCGAAGCCGGCGTCGACCCGCAGTTCGATACCGCGGACGACTCGGACCCCTTCGCGTTCGACGACGGGGGCGTCGAGGTCGGGGTGGATCCGGTCGTGGTCGGTGACGGCGACCCAGTCGAGCCCCGCGTCGGCGGCGGTCGCAGCGAGTTCCGCGGCCGTCATGGTGCCGTCGGAGATCGTCGTGTGCGCGTGGAGGTCGGCGACGATCCGGTCCGTGTCCATGGATTCCGTTGGCCTCCCCCGTACTAAGCGGCGACGATAGATTCGTGTGAATGCACACCAATATAAGGAACTATAATTTGATATCCCGGACTAAGGTTGTGCATGGACAATCATTAAGAACCGTCGGCGCTGTTTATCTGTCGATGCGCTTGAACGGCGTCGACGACCGACTCGAACGGCACCAATACCCGACGACCTCGGAGGAACTGATCGCGGCCCACGGGAACGCGACCGTAGAGCTCGCGGAGGGCACCGAGCGTCTCGGCGACGTGCTGGAGCGGTTCGGCGACCAGACGTTCGACGACGCGGAAGACGTGTTCACGGCCCTCCGCGCGGGCGTCTGTCACCGCGGCGTCGGTCGGCGGTTCTACTCGGACCGCGACCCGACGACCGACGCCGAGGACGGACCCTCACCGGTCTCGTTCTGAACGGACACGAGTCGACCGCGCTTTTCGACGTCTACCGCGTCGGTAGCACCGGATCGTCGCCAGCGGTACGAGTGGCGTAACGGCACGAGTGTCAGTCGCGTCGGAGAGGCGCGCGCGAGAACGGATCCGACTCACACCCAATCGATCGCCGGCGACAGGTCGATCGGCACCGATCCCTTCCGATACCCCTCCACGTGCCCGTCCGGGCGCGCGCGGAGAACGACCGCCGGGCGATGTCGAACGTCCGGCTGAGCCTCGCGAACCGCCGCCCAGTCGTCCGCGGGGAAGGACGTGCAGTCGACGAGCAGCGTGACGCCGCCGCCGTGCGCCCGTAGCTGGCCGCTCGTCTTGGTCTCCGCCGTGTCGCGGACCGCCGCGACGGGACCGTTCGCGGATCGGTTCGAGGCGGGCTGCGGGCGCGTCACCTCGACGAGAGACGCGCGTCCGGTGTCCGGATCGGTCGCTCGGAAGTCGAGCGAGTGCCCGGTCGTCACCTCGATCTCCGGAGTCACGTCGTATCCGGAGTCGGTGAGGATCCGCGCTACCGTGAACTCCGCGATCGTCGCGCTCATTCGCACGATGTCGAGCGACGCCGAGGTGCCGAGCTTGCCCGCCATCGTCTCGCGATATTCGTCGAGCGTGCCCGGCCGCAGCGTCTCCTCGACGAATCCTGTCCCCTCCTCGCGCGTCGCCTCCGGGAACCCGGCGGCGTGATCGCGGAAGAACGCCCGCGTCGTTTCCGCGCCGTCCTTCGAGCAGAACACCGGAAGGAAGTACCAGGAGACGTGCGGGAACGCCGCGAGCCACGGCTCCTCGTCGTGGAGCGCGGCGAGCAGCTCCCGTTGGACCCACCGAGAGACGGGATACGCCACCTCGTCGAAGCCGTACTTGTCCGTGCGCCACAGCTGGCTCGGCGTCTCCGTGTTCCCGATCCAGTAGCCGACCGGTCCTCCGCTCGCTCCCGCGGGCGGGTCGGCGTCGTCGTCGGTCCAGCAGAACAGGGCGAACGAGCCGTCGTCCATGTCGAACCGCCGCGCGTCGTACCCCGGTGGGGGACTGAACCACGGGTCGCTCGCGGTCGCTCCGAGGTTGTCGTCGAGCGGTCGTTCGAGCTGCGAGTGGACGCGGTCGGCGCTCCAGCGACCGGGGGCGCGCCTGAAGCGGAGCGGTTGTGCCACGGCCGTGTTATCGCGCCCCAGGTCTAATCGGTTCCGGTGCCCGAAACGCGACGCCCCGACGATCTCTCGGAGTAGTTTCGACAAGCAAACAATTCACCGACACATATATGACTGATTGTTTCTAAGTGAGGTCGTACCATGTCAATGGGTGCCTATGACGAGGCCGAACACGAGCGTCGCGAGAAGATGACCAGCGAAGTCGACGCCGATTTCGACGCGGAGCGGCCGGAGTATTCCGGCTCGCTCACGTTCGACTCCGGCGACTCGGCGGAGGCACTCCTCGACAAGTTCCAGGAGCTGCAAGGCGAGTGAGGCGGGCATCGGAGTCCCTCTTCTGCGGATCGACGCTTTCGACCCGGCCCGCTGACCGATCGGACCGTCGGTCAGGACAGCGCGATGGCGGCCGTACAGACGATCGCGACGGCGAGGACGTGACCGACGACCGCGCCGAGCAGGACCGGTTCCTCGAGTAGAAACGGGACGAGCGCCAGCTGAAGCACCGAGAATCCGATGTTCTCCGCGTCGATCCGCCTGACGCGCGCGGCCTCCTCCGGGTCGAGATCGACGTTCACCGCGCGCCAGAGCGCGACGACCGCGCTCCACCAGGAGGTGCCGATCCGATAGGTGAGGTCCCAGAGGATGAGGAGCGTCAGGTAGACGGCCGGAATCGGCGGGTTCGAGCCGAAGAGACGAGTGAGAAGCGTCCCATCCCAGGCGATCAGGTACGTGATCAGGGCGATGAACGCGAGCACCCCGAGGACGATCTCGATGCTCGACCCGAACAGGAGCCGCTTGTGCTCCGGGGGCGTCGACAGGCGGCGGTTCGCGGCGCCGAGCCGGTGCATCTCGACGCTGCCGATCGCCGCGACCACGACGGCGACCGTTCCCGCGACGACCGCGTCCCACAGCTCGTAGTGCCAGCCGAGGACGACCACGCCGGCCTGAAACAGCAAGAACTGGATCGCGACCGCGAGCCGCCGCGACAGCCCCAGGCCGGGGATCCCGCCCACGAGGCTCTCGTACACCCACGTCTCGCCGTAGTTTCGACTCACGACTCCGACTCCGCGTCGAGCTCGGCCGTGGCGTCGGTCGGGCCGGTCGGGCCGGTCGCGCCAGTCGCGTCACTCGCGTCGTCACGCCGGAGACTGTCGATCGCCCTCGCGACGGCGACCTCGAACGGCGTCTGCTCCACCGGCACGAGGTCGCGGATTCGGTCGTCCTCGACGATCACGGTGTTTCGGAGCCCCTCGACGAGCGAGCGAGCGAGGTACGGGTTCACGTCGGTCACCAGTCGGAGCCACTTCGCCGACAGCTCCGGGCTCAACACCGGCACCCGGACGATCCACAGCCTGTGGCCGAGCTGGCGGCGGGTTCGCCGGAGGATCTCGGCGTACGTCAGGACGTTCGGTCCCCCGATCTCGAACGTGTCGTCGCGCGTCTCGGGGACGTCGAGGACGCCGACGAGGTACGCCACGACGTCGTCGATCGCGATGGGCTGACACAGGGTGTCGACCCACTTCGGCGTCGTCATCACCGGGAGCCGGCTCGCGAGACCGTATATCACCTCGAAGCTGGCGCTCCCGGCGCCGATCACGATGGCAGCCCGCAGCGTCGTGAGCGCCGGATCTCCGGCCGCGAGGATCCGTTCCACCTCGCGTCGGGACCGGAGGTGTTCTGAGAGCTCCTCGCGGTCCTCTCCGAGTCCCCCGAGGTAGATCACTCTGTCCACGCCCGCGGCCGACGCCGCCGCGGCGAAGTGCTCGGCGCAGTTGCGGTCCCGTTCCTCGTACCCGGGGCCCCCGTCCATCGAGTGGACGAGGTAGTAGGCGGCGTCGACGGGAGTGCCGTCGACCTCGAACGCCGGGGGGAGCGTGTCCGGCTTCAGAAGGTCACCTTCGACCACGTCGACTCCGTCCGGCGGGACGTAACCGTCGGCGTCGCGAACCAGCGCGACGACCTCGTGGCCGCGGTCACGGAGCGCCGGTACGAGTCGGCCCCCGACGAACCCTGTGGCGCCGGTGACGAGCACGCGCATACCGACCGCTCGTGGGGAGCGACCAATAAGCCTCCGCCACCGTTCGGGCGTGCGTCGGAGCGTGGGTCGCCATCGAGCGTCGCCGTCCGCTTCCGTTCGCCGGGACCGAACCCTAAAAGGGACCGCGCGCCGCTCGTTGGAGCATGCACGCTGGCGAGTTCGAGCCGGTTCGCGGGGTGTCAGACCTGTACGTCCACGACACCGGGATGTTCGACACCGACGAGTACGGAGCCGTGTACGTGTACGACGTCGAGCGCCCCGTCGTGATCGACACCGGGACCGGCGCGAACCGGGAGGCGCTGTTCGAGACGATTGAGGAGATCGGGATCGGACGCGAGGACCTGGCGTGGATCCTCCCGACTCACGCCCACCTCGACCACGCGGGCGGAGCGGGCCACCTCGCCGAGCGCTACCCGAACGCGGAGGTCGTCGCGCCGGAGAAGGGGGTTCGACACCTCGTCGACCCGGGCCGCCTCGTCGCCGGAACGAAGGCCGCGGTGGAAGATCAGTGGCAGTACTACGACGACCCCGTTCCGGTCCCCGAAAGCCGGATATCGGGGCTGTCCGAGGGGGACCGAGTCGACCTCGGCGACCGCGAGCTCGTCGTGCACGAGGCGCCGGGCCACGCGCCGCACCAGGCGATCTACCACGACCCCGACGCCGGCGTGGTCTTCGCGGCCGACGCGGCCGGGATCTACGTCCCCGAAGTCGACGGGATCGAGCCGACGTCGCCGCCGCCGCAGTTCGACCTCGACCAGTGTCTCGCGGACGTCCGGACGATCGAGGAGTTGGACCCCGACTACCTCTGTTTCGGTCACTTCGGGCCCCGCGAGTACGAGCCCGAACTGGCCGGGGAGATAAAACGCGCGTACGTGGAGTGGGTGGAGGCGGTCCGCGCGAAACGGGAGGAGCTCGCGGACGACGACGCCGTCGTCGAACACTTCGAGGCGGCGAGCCGGAACGTCGAGTTCTGGAACCCCGAGCGCGCCCGAGCCAACGCGAGCCTGAACGTCCGCGGCGTCCTCGCGTACCTCGACTACGTCGGTGAGAACGAGGAGTGAAAACCGCCGCGACGAGGGGCGGGCGAATCGCGCGGACGCAAACCTCCTAAACCCCGCGCCGCCTAGGTGTCACTCATAAATGGGCATCTTCGACACGATCCGCGCCGTGCTCGGAACGAGCGCCGAGGCGGACGCGACCCGGGAGGCCGACCCCGAGGACCTCTTCGGGATGTCGACCGCGTACATGACGATGGAGGCCGACCTCGGCTACGACCACTGCGGGGAGGCCGCGCTGTGTTTCTCCGGCGTCGACAGCACGCGCTTCGACGACGCCGTCGAGACGGTCGAGGCCATCCTGGAAGCCGGCGAGGTCGACACCGGAACCGGGTTCCACCGCCACGAGGACGACCATGGCTACCAGTGGTTCGTGCTGGAGGACGACGACCCCGAGGACCTCGTAACGAGCGTCCACTTCGCGGCCGACCAGTTCATCGAGGAAGGGTTCGGCTCGCGACTGCTCGCGGCCGTCTTCGGCTTCGAGAAAGCCGACGTGGTCGCCTACTGGATCTACTCGTTCCGGCGCGGCGCGTACTACCCCTTCTCGCCGGAGGGGACGAACGAGCGGAACCAACAGGTCGAGTTCAAGCTCCAGTCCGTCCTCGACGGGGAGCTCGGCCTCGAAGACGACGAGTCGTACTGGTACCCGCTGTGGCCGGACGTACCCGGGAACCACCCGTGGGAGTGAGCCGACGTGAGGATGGGCCGATGAACGCGTCGACCTCGGGGGGAGAGACGGGGTCGACCTCGGGGGAGGAATCCGACGGCGTTACATCCGAAGACACCTCGGACCGCACGTCGGACGGCAGCCGCGATGCGCCGGAGAAGCGCGCGATTCGGTGGGTCGCCGTGCAGGCCGCGGTGCTGACCGCCGCCGTCCACCTGCTGTGGGCGTGGCCGCGGCTGAGCGATCCGGGAGACGTGCGCCCCTACGTGTTCCTGCTCGGCGGCGCGTTCACGGTCGCCGTCGCCGTCGCGACGCTGCGCGCCCCCGAGTATCGACGGCTGTACGCCCTCGGCGCCGGTACGCTCGCGGCGTTCCTCCTCGGCTACGTCGGGTGGCACGGCGCCGCGACAGCGGGGGCGCTCGGGAGCGACCCCCTCGCGATCGTCGCGGTGGGCGCCGAGATCGTCGGCGTCGCCGCGTTCGTCGCACTCTACCGGCTCGCGCCGCCGACGAGCGTGGTGCTCGAACGGCGGACCGAGGGGGAGAAGCCGTGAGCGACGACGCGTACCTGACGGTGGCGGAGCCCGCGACGGCGACGTTCGAGGTCCGAGGCTCGGAGTTTCTCGGGCACGTCGCCCCGGTCGACACCGTCGAGGAGGCCGAGGCGTTCATCGAGCGCGTCAGGGGCGAGTACGGCGAGGCGACCCACAACGTGCCGGCGTACCGGGTGCCGGCCGGCGCGGCGTCCGAGCGGACGCCCGGGAGCGATCCCATGCTCCGGGAGTACGCCTCCGACGACGGCGAGCCGTCGGGATCGGCCGGGAAGCCGGCGCTCAACGTACTCCAGCAGCGCGATATCCGCAACGTCGTCGCGGTCGTGACCCGGTACTACGGCGGGACGAACCTCGGCGTCGGCGGGCTCGCGCGCGCCTACTCGCGAGCGGTGAAGGAGGGGATCGACGAGGCCGGGGTAGTCGAGGAACGGCCGCATCGGCGGCTGGTCGTCGAGACCGGGTACGACGATTCGGGCACTGTTCGAGGCGTGATCGAGTCGTCGGGCGTCGCGTTCGACGCCGACTACGACGAACGCGTGCGGTTCGACCTCCGGGTTCCCGTGGTCGAGGTCGACGAACTGATCGAGCGACTCAACAGCGCGACGAGCGGCCGGGTCGAGATCGACCGGTAGCCACGGCGGCGTCGAGGTGGCGAACAGGCGACGGGTTCGAAACGGACTGCGTCCCGCGGCGGTGCGTCGCGCTCCCGTCCAGTGCGCCGCGGGCGAGAGTCACGTCACGGCGGGGGTAGCCTCGGTATCCGACTTCAACTGTCGACCGGGAGCCGGCTGACCGACGGACAGGCGACTACGCGAACTTCCGAACCGTCATCTCCAACGTGTCGAGGTCGAGGATTGGCGCGTATCCCGCGTCGGGGTCGATGTTGACGGACTTCTGGAAGTCGGTCTGGGCCTGCCAGCAGCCGGAGTTGACCGCGAGGACGTTGTGGTACTTCCCCCAGCCGAGCTTGTGGACGTGACCGGTGTGGAACACGTCGGGGACGTCCTCGATGACGAGGTAGTCGCGCTCCTCCGGCGCGACGCGGGTGTGGCCGCCGAACTGCGGGGCGACGTGACGCTTCTTCAGCAGTTGGTACATCGCCTTGTGGGGCTCGTCGTAGCTCGCCTTCTCCTCGGGGAGCTCCGCGATCACCTCGTCGAGGGAGACGCCGTGGTACATCAGGACGTCGACGCCCTCGACGCTGACGGTGGCCGGGTTCGAGACGATCCGGGCGTCGTGAACGTCCATGATCGAGCGCAGTTCGTCGTTGAATCCGGGCTGGGGCTCCGCGAGTCGAACCGCGTCGTGGTTGCCGGGGATCATCACGATCTCGGTGTCGCCGGGCACCTCCTTGAGGTGCTCCGCGAACGCCTCGTACTGGTCGTAGATGTCGACGATCTCCAGCTCCTCGTCCTGGTTCGGATAGACGCCGACGCCCTCGACCATGTCGCCCGCGAGCAGGATGTACTCGACCGGTTCCGCCTCGGGGGTGTGAAGCCAGTTCGTGAACCGGTGCCACGCGTCGGCCATGAACTCCTCGCTGCCGACGTGGACGTCGGAGATCAGCGCGGCCTGGACGTGGCGGTCGGCCGCGCCGGTTCGGTGGGTTCGGGGAACGTCCGGGAAGTGCAGCGAGTCGGCGAACAAGATCCCGGAGTCGTCGGCGAGCGTCCCTTCGACGGCGACGCACTCGTCCATCAGGATCTCGTCGACGACGTCGGCGAGTCCCTTGTCTTTCATCACCAGCGCGGGGAACGTCCCGGTGGTGTCCTCCAGCTCGACGAGCCAGTGGCCGGACTTGGTGGAGCGAACGTCGTTGACGAGTCCGATCATCGCGGCGTCGCTGCCGCCGGGCATGTTCGCGATCGCCTCCGCTGGTCGGTGGTTGACGCGACCCCGGAGCAGCTTCGAGAGCCGCTCGTAGCGGTCCCGGAACGTCCGGACGAAGTCGGCGTACTCGCCGGTCCCCGTGCTCCGTCCGGTCATGTCGTTTCCGACCTCCAGCTCGCGGCGGTCCGGGTCTCGAGAGCGGTCAGCGTCGCGAGGGGAGTCGGAAGCGCCCCGCCCGTCGACGGTCTCGGTGGCCGCGACGGACCGCGAGTCGGAATCTGACGAGGAATCGGCGCCGACGTGGCGTTTCTCCTCTCCCTCCGACCCCTTTGTTTCAGGTGGAGAACGCTCCGGCGATCGGGCATCGATCTCCTCGGGTTCGTCGCGTGACGGGAGGGCGGCGTCTGCTACGTTCGAGTCGGAGACGGCTTCGCCGCCGGCGATAGTTTCGGAGTCCGTCGAGGTCTCGGAGTGTGAGTCTGCCGAAGTCCGGGAGTCGACGGCCTCGCGCACGTGGTCGACGGTGATTCGAAGCGCGTCGTCGGGAGCGGCGTCGACCGCCGATTCGAGGGCGGCTTCGGAGTCTGACGCGCCCGCCAACAGGGTGACCGCCTCGCGTTCGGCGTTGTACCCTCGTCTGGCCAGCTCTCTAACGATTCGCGCGTTCGACTCCAGCGGCACGGCCGTCGAGACGGGAGAGCGACTCAAAACGGTTCCGGAGGACCGGTCGGAAGCGCCGCTACCTTTCGAAGCCGTGACCCGGAAGCTTATGACCGAAACCCGCCAATTCACACGCAATGGAAGAAGGGGATCGGTCGGGACCCGAGGACGATTCTGCCGACCGAACCGAGTCGCTCGACGACGAGGGCGAGGAGGGATACGCACCGGACAACCGGGACACAGCAGACGACCCCCCTGCCGACGGTGAAGATAGCTCGATGGGCCCGGGTCCTCGGGAGCTAAGCTCCTCGGGGATTGCGGCAGTCACGGCGCGCGATCCGGGGGAGGTCGATAGGTCGGAAGCGAGCGTCGGGGATCCAACGGAGGTCGACACCGAGTTAGCGGGCCTCCTGTACCGATTCCGCCACGACAGGGAGGGGGCGTTGATGTGGATCCGGGAGCTGCTGTCCAGCGTCGCCATCGTGCTGGCGATCGGCCTGATCCTGTTCGGGGTCAGCGGGGTGTGGCCACCGATGGTCGCCGTCGAGTCCGGGAGCATGGAGCCGAACATGGAGGTCGGTGACCTCGTCTTCGTCACGGAGCCCGGTCGGCTCGCGCCGGACGCTGCCGACAACGACGTGGGCGTGGTGACCTACGAGAACGGCGAGACGGTGGACTATCGGACGTTCGGGTCGTACGGCTCAGTCGTCATCTATCGGCCCCCAGGGCGGACCGCCTCACCGATCATCCACCGCGCGATGTTTCACGTCGAGGAGGGCGAAAACTGGTACGACCGCGCCGACGACGAGTACCACGACGCGGGAAACTGCGAGGAACTGAACCACTGTCCGGCCCCCCACGACGGCTTCATCACGCTCGGCGACAACAACGGAGAGTACGATCAGGCGAACGGTCTCGCCGCGCCAGTCAGAGCCGAGTGGATAACGGGCGTCGCGCGAGTCCGCGTCCCGTACCTCGGGTACGTGCGGCTGATCGCGACGGGACAGGCGGAGGTGAGCGACGTGCTCGCGACGACCGTCGTGTCTGAGTCAGCCGCCTCGGAGTCGGTCGGAGCCGGCGACTGGCCTGCCGGTTCGGACGACGGGAGCCGAGACGAGACGAGGTGGTCGCTCTCGGCGCTCACGGCATCGACCCCCACGGTTTCGAGTGGAACACCGGCGGTCGCGGCGGAGTGAGTTCGGAACGAGCGATCGAAGTCGACCAGCCGTCGGTGAGTCGATCAGTTGTCGAACCGCGCCTGGACGAACGGCTGTGCGTTCTCGATGTCGCCGAGTCGGGAGTCAGACAGCAGCACCGCCTCCGTCTCTTCGACCGGAACCGAGAGCCCCATCTCCTTCGTGCGGCCGTAGCGGCCCTTGGAGACGACGACCGCGTTGACGATTCCGAGCATGTCGAGCTCGCTGATGAGGTCGGTGACGCGACGCTGCGTGAGCACGTCGGCGTCGATCTCCTCGCAGAGGCGTTTGTAGATGTTGAACACCTCACCGGTGTTGATGTTGTGGACGCCGTTCTTCTCCAGGAGGATGACGGCGAAGAGGACGATCTTACTCTGCGTCGGGAGGGTCCGAACGACCTCGACGACGCGGTCGAGCTCGATCTTGTCCTGTGCCTGACGGACGTGTTTCTCGGCGACGACCTCTGCCTGAGAGCGCTCGGCGAGCTCCCCGGCGGTCCGGAGGAGGTCGAGAGCGCGGCGCGCGTCGCCGTGTTCCTGCGCAGCGAACGCCGCACAGAGGGGGATCACGTCGTCCGTGAGCGCCTCCTGCTTGAACGAGATATCGGCGCGGTGCTGGAGGATGTCTCGAAGTTGGTTCGCGTCGTACGGGGGGAAGACTATCTCCTCTTCGCCGAGACTGGATTTAACGCGGGGATCGAGGAAGTCTGTAAACTTCAGGTCGTTCGAGATCCCCATGATGGAGATCCGCGACCTGTCGAGCTCGGAGTTCATCCGCGAGAGGTTGTAGAGGGTGTCGTCACCGCTCTTTTCGACGAGCTTGTCAATCTCGTCGAGCATGATCACGACCACGCGCTCGTGGTAATCGACCGCCTCGAAGAAGGTGGAGTAGACGCGGTCGGTGGGCCACCCGGTCATCGGGACATCTTCCATCTCTTCGGCGTCGGCCTCCAGCTCGTCGATCCGCTCGTTCAGGTCGTCGAGGGTAGCGAACTCGCTCCCGACGAGCGCGTCGGGATCGTCGGTGGCCTCGGACTGGAGGTCTCGATACCGGTCGAGGCGGTTCGCGATGACCTGCTGGTTCTTCTCGATGAAGGTGTTGGCGAGCTGAGCGAGGACGCGGTACTGCGTGTCGGTCACCTCGCAGTTGATGTACTCGACCTCGCAGGGAACGTCGTACTTCTGTGAGGTCGATTCGAGCTCCTGAGAGACGAACTTCGCGGACGCCGTCTTACCCGTTCCCGTTTTTCCGTAGATGAGGATGTTTGAGGGCGTCTCGCCGCGGAGCGCGGAGACGAGGATCGTCGCCATGCGGTTGATCTGGTCGTTTCGGTGGGGAAGCTCGTGCGGGGTGTAAGAGGGCCGGAGCACCTCTTTGTTCTCGAAAATCGGCTCGCCGGAGAGGAGGTCGTCGAACAGTCCCTGATTGTCGTCCGCGTCGTCCAAGACGACGCCGTCGAAGTCGACGTCGGGTGACGAGCGGTCGCGACCGCCGTTTTCGACACTGACGTTCGATCCGGCGTCGGCGTCTGTTAACGCCTCGATATCGGAATTTTTCGCCAGGTCTGTGTTAGTGTCCGCGTCCGTGTTCGTCAACGTCTCTGGATCTGCCGTGACGTTCGGGTCCACCTTTCGACTCGAGCCGTCGGCGGGACCGTCGCGTTCGGCCCTCACCGCGCGTGGGGGCGGATCGTCTTGGTCGCCGTCCGTAGTGGACGGGTTTCCTCCGTTCTCGTCGCTGTTCTCCGGTTCGTCCGCCTGCGATGTGTGCTCTCCTTCGTCCATGTGAACCCCCCTATTTCAGGTGGAAATACCCCGAATGGAGGCGATCCGTGTCGTGTTCCGGCCTGAAACGTCGACATCCAGAGAGACCGGCGTCCAAGGATGTCCAGTTGATGCAGTCGAATTAGATGAAGAGGTGCTACAAAAATGTTGCTCTCCGGACCCGAAACGGAGCGACGTTCGCTTCGTCGCCGTCAGCTCCGACGAAATGAATTTCGAGATCGTGAATCGATCGGGGCGATCGGTTTGGAATGAGAGCACGGCCGCGTCAGGTAGGCGCTCTCAGATGGGTACCCGCTTTATCCTCCCCTTGTACTACGTCGCACCCCCCCACCCCTTTGTTTCGGGTGGAACACCGATCTCGTGGGTGGGGGGAGAAAGAGAAGACGTCTCTATGAACAGAAGGATTTATATAGCATGGATAATAACAGTACCCTCGGTAATCCGTCCGAGTTTATTTTATATTTGTTCTGTGTTGTTTTTAGACTTTTCTGAGTTGTGTATACCGATATCTCCTCCTGTCCTCCTCCTCTCCCGTCCCCCTTGGTCGTCTCCACCCGAAACAAAGGGGTGGGGGAGGTGAGACGACAGAGGAGAGGTAGAGAACAGAAAGTGGAGTGAAACGACAGGTCGGCCCACGCTCGCTGTCGCGGACCCCGACTCTCCTCACTCGTCTCTCACACCTCTCCGATATTCGAAACCAACTCGTTCGACATCGCCCGTTTCGAAACTGCTCACCGTCGATATCGGCAGAACAAAAATGTCTGACGCAGTTCTTAAGTGAGAGGGGTGTGGACTCTACGTTAATTCCCCGAATACGCGCCAAGCCAACCTGGATCGGGTGTTGGCACGCACTCCGAGCATTCGGGAGAGATCACAGGATTGGAGGTCAGGATGGGACTGCTCACGAATCTCAAAGACAGCATATCACGGGTCACGGACGGGTTGTTTGCGGCCGACGAACCCAAACGGATCGGGATCTACGGACCGCCGAACGCCGGAAAGACGACCCTCGCAAATCGGATCGCGCGCGACTGGACGGGTGACGCCGTCGGGCCCGAGAGCCACATTCCACACGAAACGCGGCGGGCTCGACGCAAAGAGAACGTCGAGATCGAGCGAAACGGCCGGAAGGTCACGATCGACATCGTCGACACTCCCGGCGTGACCACCAAGGTCGACTACAAGGAGTTCCTCGATCACGACATGGACAAAGACGACGCCGTCCGCCGCTCCCGCGAGGCCACCGAGGGCGTCGCGGAGGCGATGCACTGGCTCCGAGAGGACGTCGACGGCGTCATCTACGTGCTCGACTCCACCAACGACCCGTTCACGCAGGTGAACACGATGCTCATCGGGATCATCGAGTCGCAGGACCTCCCGGCGCTCATCCTCGCGAACAAGACGGACCTCCCGGAAGCGAACGTCCAGCAGATCGCGAACGCGTTCCCGCAGCACGAGACGATCCCGCTGTCGGCGCTCGAAGGCGAGAACATGGACGAAGTGTACACGAAGATCGCGGAGTACTTCGGCTGATGCCTGGTCCGACTCCCAACGTCGACGGCGATGCCGCTTCCGGCGACGACCCCGACGACGGCGTCCGCATCGACATGATAAGCGGGGCTCGGATGGAGGGGCTCACCGGCATGGAGAAGATCCGCCTCATCCTCGATGGCGTCCGAGACGGAAACATCGTCATCCTTGAGGAGGGGCTCTCCCCCGACGAGGAGTCGAAGCTGATCGAGGTGACGATGACGGAGATCAGCCCGGACGACTTCACCGGAATCGAGATCGAGACGTACCCGAAGGCGGAGACGACAGACCAGAGCTTCCTCGACAAGCTGATGGGGCGAAAATCCGCTCAGAAGCTCACCGTCATCGGTCCGGCCAACCGAATCGAGACGCTGCACAAAGACGAGAACCTCATCAGCACGCTCGTCTCCCGCAAATAGATGCCTCACCAGTGTACCACCTGCGGCCGGACGTTCCCCGACGGCTCGAAGGAGATGCTTTCGGGCTGTCCGGACTGCGGTGGGAACAAGTTCCAGTTCAAGCCCGCGGGCGCGACGACCGACGATCAGTCGCCGCCGGACGAGCAATCGGTACCGAACGGGAGGTCGCCGCCGGACGAGACGGAGCGGCCCACCCCCGAATCACCTGACCCCACCGGTGTCGACGCCACCGATGCCCCCGAGCCGACTCCCCCGGTCGACGCTGACTCGACTCCCGCCGACTCTACGCGGGTTGCCGACGAGGAAGCCGCCAGCACCCGGCAGCCGTCGGCGAACGCTCAGTCGACGAGTTCGGCCGCTTCCGACGCCGCGATCGACGACTCCACGACGGGGACCGAACACGTTCGCGAACGCGACGAGGAGGACACTGCGCAGGCGAGCGCCCGATCCGACGTCGTCTCGCCGGACGAACTCGACCGGGCGAGCCAGCCCGTCGACTCCAACACAGATGCTCGGGACGCCCCCAACCCTGATGAGTCCCACCCCGACATCGACGAACTCCGAGACGAGCTCAACGATCAGTTCGAGAGCATCCGGATCGTGAGTCCCGGGAAGTACGAGCTCAACCTGATGGAGCTGTACGACCGCCAGGAGTACATCATCTCCCTGCAGGAGGACGGCCGGTACGTCATCGAGATGCCCGACGCGTGGGGGATTCAGGACGAGTGAGGTATTCCGGAGAGTGAGGTATTCCGGACGAGTGGTGTCGATCAATCTCTGACTCGCTCGGTACGATCCGCGCGTTACTGACCCGACCGAAGCCTCCGCAGCCGTCGCCCCCGTCGAACTGTACATTTGGGCGACCATTGTCGAAGCGCCGAACTGTACATTTGGGCGACCATTGTCGAAGTGGACACAGTTATGCGGCTTCCTCCGCTACGGACGCCCATGTCTGCTGATCGTGCTTTCACTTCGGAGTCTCGCTCCGACTCTCGTTCGATCCGACGCGACGAAACCGACCGGTACGCTCGCGACGAGGTGGGCGTATGCGCGTAGTCGCCAAGTTCGGCGGCACGAGCCTCGGCAGCGGCGACCGGATCGAGCGCGCGGCCGATTCGGTCGCAAATGCGGTCGAGGCGGGACACGAGATCGCTGTCGTCGCGAGCGCGATGGGGTCGACGACCGACGACCTCCTCGACGACATCACCTTCGAGACGGACGACGCCGACCGCGCCGAGATCGTCTCGATGGGCGAGCGCACCAGCGTCAGGATGCTCAAAGCGGCCCTCTCGGTCCGCGGTATCGACGCCGTCTTCCTCGAACCCGGTCATCCGGACTGGCCGGTCATCACCAACGAGCTCGGCGAGGTCGACGTGGAGGAGACGAAGAAGCGCGCGCACGCCATCGCGGAGCGGCTCGACGGCGTCGTCCCGATCATCACCGGATTCCTGGCGGAGGACCACGACGGCAACGTCACGACGCTCGGTCGGGGCGGGTCCGACACGACCGCGGTGATGCTCGGCAACTACATGGACGCCGACGAGGTCGTGATCGTCACCGACGTCGAGGGCGTCATGACCGGCGACCCCCGGGTCGTCGAGGGGGCGCGAAACGTCGGTCGGATCACCGTCGACGAGCTGCGGAACCTCTCGTTCCGCGGCGCTGAGGTTGTCGCCCCGTCGGCGCTCTCGTACAAGGACGGGGACCTCGTGGTCCGGGTCGTCCACTACCAGCACGGCGACCTCCTCCGGGGCGGGACCCGAATCGAGGGACAGTTCGAGAGCCTGATCGACATGCGCGAGGAGCCGCTCGCGTGTCTCACCATCGCGGGTCGCGCGATTCGGAACCAGTCAGGCATCCTCTCGCAGCTGGCGAACGCGCTCCGCAAAGAGGAGATCAACATCGACGCGGTCGCCTCCGGTATGGACTCCGTCACGTTCTACGTCGACGTCGACACGGCCGAGACGGCCGAGGCGCTGCTTCACGAGGCGGTCGTCACCGACGAGGCGCTCTCGTCCGTCACCGTCGCCGATCCGATCGCCGTCATCCGGGTGATGGGCGGCGAACTCCCCAACCAGCCGGGCGTCATCCAGGACATCATCGCGCCGCTCGCCGACGCCGGGATAAACATCATCGACCTGATAACGAGCGCGACCTCCGTCGCGGTGTTCGTCGACTGGGACGACAGGGAAGCGGCGCTCGAGATCGTCCAACAGCGCTTCGACTGACGACTCACTCGCCGTTCCGACCGTCAAACTCCTCGAACTCGATCCGATATCGGGTGGTCCGTCGCCCGTCGAAGCGCGGGCCGCTCCCCGCCGCAGCGAACCCCAACGCCTCGATCACTTCACTCGTTTCCTCGTCGTTCGGGACGACGACTTCGACCCCCATCTCCTCCCGGCACGCGAACCGCCGCGGCTCCTCGAACAACCGTTCGACCGTCTCGCCGCTCCCGTCGAAGTCGGTCACGTGAACGGTGTCGTCGCGAACGTCGAACGCGACGAATCCGAACACCGTCTCCTCGTCGTCCTCGTCACTGGCGTCACCCCCGTCCTCGTCACTGGTGTCACCCCCGTCCTCGTCGCCCGCCACCGCAACCCGAACCGACCGGTCGTGGATCACGTCCCTCACGACGTCTCGCGGCCTATCGATCGCAGCCGCCAGCGCCTCGGCGTCGGATTCGAGTCCGTCACGTATCCGCATACCACGGTTATCCGTCGGACCCGTATAAATCCGCTGGCGGTCGTCACAGCGGTCGACTGGTAGCCGCCCACGTTCCATCCGCCTTGTCTTTCGATCCCGTTCCTTCCACCTTTCTTCCGGTCCCGTTCCTTCCGTCTTGCCTCCGGTCCGCTCGAAGTAATATAGTTTTAAACGACCGGCGACCCCAGAAACGGACATGAGCAAACCCACTACGATCGTGCTCGGAACGATCGGCGTCTCGGCGGCCCTGTCCGTACTCATCATCCTCTCGTACGTGCTCGGCTGATGTTCTCGTCCCGGTCGCTCGACGAGGACCTCGACGCGGTCCGGGAAGAACACGCGCCCGGATCACCCGTCCTCGACGTCGACGCGGACTTCGAGACACTCCCGCCGGCGGCGGCCGAGGACCTCGGCCTGTTCGTCGACGGTCTCTCGCCCGCCACCTTCCCGACCGAGTGGCTCCCGGACGAGGTGCCCGAGCTCCTCCGGAGATACGCGGGCCCCGCGTTCACCGTCGGACTCCCCGGGGACGGAACCGTCGTCCGGACGACCCAGACCGACCCGCAGGCCGTCCTCGTCAAGAAGCGCGCCGAGGGAACTCCGGAGGATTTCCTCGCGTTCCTGATCGCCGACCGCCTGGTCCAGGTCGGTGTCTCCCCGTCCACTGGCTCGCTTCCAGCGGAAGTTCCCTCGAACCGCCTTCCCGAGAGCTTCCTCCCGTTCTTCGGCGAGCGATACCGCGATCTCGACGCCGCGATCCGTCGCCCGGCTTCCGACACCGGCGCGTCCACGACCGCACCCGGTCCCCCCGGCGCGTCCACGACCGCACCCGGTCCCCCCGGCGCGTCCACGACCGCACCCGGTCCCACCGACGTCTTCCAGATCGCGGCTGCGCTGTTCGACGCCTGGGTCGGGCTCTACACCAGAGACGTTTTCGCGTCGTGGGAGGAGCGCTATCCGCGGCTGTTCGACGCGTGGCTCGACGCCGGCGACCGCCTGGAGGGGCGACTCGGCGGCCTCCCGGGCGAGGTCGCCCGCGGAGACACCGATTTCGCGAACGCGACGGAGTACGCCTGCTCGACCGTCCGCCACGGGCTCGACCTCCCCGCGCCGTTCGCCGCGCTCGACACCGCCGCCTACCGCGACCGCGGCGCTCCCTACGCGGTGAAGTGGGCGGAGAAGACGTTCGAGTCGATGGTCGACGGCGACTCGTAACCGAATCCCGGTCTACACGTCGACGGTGACGTTGCCGTCGCCGTCGAGTTCGATGACGCCCTCGAACAGCTCTCGGAACCGATCGAGCGTCGCGACCTCGTGGACCTCCTCGGAGAGGTGGAAGATCCCGACCGCGTCGTGTTCGTCGAGGAGCGCGAGGATGTCCGCGGCCGCCTCGTACACCGCGTCGTCGTCGGCGTAGTACGCCATCTCCGTGAGCGAGTCGACCGAGACTCGCCGCTTCCCCTCGCTCTCGGTGAGGAACCGCTCGACGCGGTCGACGACGCCGTCGAGGTCGTCCGGGGCGGAGACGTAGTAGACGTCGTCGCTGGAGCGCCGCGAGTACCCGCGCTCGACGGAGAGCGTGTCGAGGATCGTCGCCTTCGTCTCGTCGACGTCGTAGTACTCCAGCTTCTGTTCGACTTCGCGTGCGGTCGTGCGCGTGGAGACGACGAGGAACGCGTCGGTGTCGGTCTTCAGGAAGTCCGTGTCGATCCGGTCCGTCTCGCCGATGCTCGGGTGGACGAGCAGAAGCCCCGTACCTCCGGGGATCGTTTCCGGCCCGTTCTCGATGGCGAGCGAGTAGTCCATGGGATCGGAAACCGCCCGACCGACTTAACGATGCGGGCCGCGGACGGCGACCGGTCGCCGACGTTCCGGCCGACCGGTTTTTGGGTCTCCCTCGCGTCGGCACGCACGATGGCCGGTCACGACACCGCGCGCGACGTCTACCGACAGGCGCTGCCGGTGATCCTCGTCAGCCTCGTCGCCGGGCTGTTCGCCGGCACCATCCTCGGGTCCGAGACGATGCGCGCCGGAATCTCGGAGGTCCCCGGCCTCCTCCTCCTGCTCCCCGCGTTCCTCGCGACCCGCGGCGGCGTGTACGGGTCGCTCGGAGCCCGCCTCTCGACCGGACTCCACCAGGGGCTCATCGAGCCCCGGTTCCGTCTCGACCGGCGGCTCAGGAACGCGATCCTCGCCTCCTTCGTCAACGGGATGACCGTCTCCGTGTTCATCGCCGTGGTCACCTACCTCTGGCTGACGCTCTTGGGGACGGAGGGGAACCTCCTCGAACTGGTCGGGATCATGGTCGTGGCGGGGCTCCTCTCGGCGGTCCTCATGATCTCGGTGCTGATCGCGGTCATCTTCGTCGGCTACCGGCGTGGACTCGACCCCGACAACGTGATCGGACCGGTCGTGACGACGCTCGGGGACGTGTTCGGGGTCCTGTTCCTCCTCGTCGGGATCTACGTCGTGGGGGCCGCGCTGTGACCGACCTCGGCGGCGCGAGCGGCGTCGGGGATTCCCCTGACGCAGGAGAGCGCCCCACAGACTCCTCGGAGACGACGATGACCGACGAGTGGTCGATCCGCCGGATCGTCCGGACGATGATCCCGCTCCTCGCCGCGCTGTCGGTGCTCCAACTCGTCTCCGGTACCGTCCTCGAGACGTACGAGGCGGTGCTCGTCAGCAACCCGGCGCTCCTCGTGTTGGTGCCGGTCCAGATCGGCACCGCCGGGAACCTCGCGTCGATCACCTGCTCGCGGCTCACCACGCAGCTCTACCTCGGGACCTACGAGCTGGATCCGTCGAACCCCGACCTCAGGGCGAACGCCGGCGCCGTGTTCGCGCTGGCGGGGACCGTCTTCGGCGTCGTCGGCGTCGCCGCGTGGGCCATCGGCGTCGCACTCGGCGGCACGCTCGGGCTCGGTCGGGTGCTCCTCGTCTCGCTGGTCTCCGGGATGCTGCTCGCCGTTCTCGTCGTCGCGACGAGCGTCGCCGCCGTGGAGGCATCCTACCGGATCGGTCTCAACCCCGACGACACCACCATCCCCGTCGTCACCAACGTCTGCGACATCGCCGGCGTGTTGATCCTCTTCGCGGTCGTCGCCGTCGTCGTGTGAGCTCAGAACACGCTGTCGGCGGTCGCGGCCCCGACGACGCTGAACACCGCGCTGACGGAGACGGCCTTGGCCGTCGTCGCCCACAGCTCCACTCCCGTCACGCCCTGATCGATGAGGAACGTGGCCGGCGCGTCGAACAGCACCACGAGGACGATGACGGAGCCGAACGCGACGATCATCAGCGAGACGAACCGGGCGGGGATCCCCGCGATCTCCTTTTCGACCTCGGGGTCCCGGTCGGTGTCGGCCCGGTAGAGCGCGGCGTATCCGATCAGCGCGACGAGTCCGACGGTGAACGCCCCTTGGATCGCGCTCATGCCCGCGGCCAAGTCCCACACCTCTCCGGTGACGACGAACGGTCCCGCGAGGAGAAAGCCGCCGACCGCCTGCTGTGCGGAGTCCGCGATCCGGAACTTCGGTCGACGGAAATTCCCCGGCCGTTTCATATCCCTCGAAGGGACGGCGGCGGGTAAAACGGCGACGCTTTTCGGGACGCGCGTCGCGACGAGCGGGGACCGTTCCGACGCTTCCCCTCCGAACCGGTTTTCACCCGCCCGCCCGTCGTACCGCCATGAGCGTTCGCGAGGAGTTCGACGACTGGGCGACGTCGGGGAAGGACCGCGGGATGGAGGAGCGGCACTGGCACACCGCGAAACACGTGCTCGCGCGGATGCCGGTCGAGGCGGGCGACGCCGTCCTCGATCTGGGAACCGGTTCCGGATACGCGCTCCGGGCGCTCCGCGAGCGGGGCATCGGGCGGGGGTACGGGCTCGACGGCGCGCCCGAGATGGCTCGCAACGCCCGACGCTACACCGACGACGACGCGGTCGGCTTCCTCGTCGGCGACTTCGACGCGCTCCCCTTCGCGGACGACTCGCTCGACCACGTCTTCTCGATGGAGGCGTTCTACTACGCGGCCGACCCGCGCAACACGCTCCGGGAGGTCAGGCGCGTGCTGAGGCCCGGCGGCACGTTCTACTGCGCCGTGAATTACTACGCCGAGAACGAGGCGAGTCACGCCTGGCAGGAGAACATCTCCGTGGAGATGACGCTGTGGAGCCGCGAGGAGTACCGCGAGGCGTTCCGCGACGCCGGGCTGTACGTCGCCGAACAGGACACCGTCCCCGACAGAGAGATCGAGATCCCGGACGCGGCCGCGTTCCCCACCGACGACTGGGACTCCCGCGAGGCGATGGTCGACCGCTACCGGACGTGGGGCACGCTGTTGACGGTCGGCGTCGCGCCTTGACTTAGTAGACCGTTTATACACTCTCGTCGGTAGATCGACGGTGAGCCCTACTGAAGCCCCAGCCGCTCGGCTATCCGTTGTTGACAGCGGCTCTGCGGAGAACACCTCCAAAACCCCAGCCGCGATGACTCGCGCGGCTCGCTGCGGTCCTCAGTCGCTCGCTCCGCTCGCTCCTTGCGGTCCTTGCATCGCCGTGCTTCGTCCTCGCGACTGCCCCTTTGAGTCCCGCCAGTCCCGCACAGTAACCGCACCTCACGCCTCCCCAGCCTCGCGGCTCACGGCTTCGTCGTTCGCCGCGTCCCTCGCGCGAGCACCTCGCACCCGACGGGCGCTCGGAGGCACGCGCCACCGCAATCTCCGTTTCATATCGACCTCCCGCCGATCCCTTTTAAGCGTGCGAACCGTTCACACAGTTGATACCACATGGAACTCCGCTGTGAGGGCTGCGCCGGCTGCTGCGTCGACTGGCGGCCGCTCGCGCCGGACGCAGCAGGATCCGACCGCGCCGGCAGACGCCCTCCGCTCGACGACACCTACGACCTCGTCCCGCTCACCCGCGACGAGGTCGCCGGCTTCCTCGACGACGGACTCGGCGACGCCCTCGTCCCCCGCCTCTTCGAGCCCGCCGAGCGCGACGCGGTCGTCTCGATAGACGGCGTCGAGGTGGCCGCCGCGGGCGACCGTCCCGTCTTCATGATAGGCCTCCGGAAACCACCGAAGCCGGTCGCGCCGATCGGCACCGACGAGCCCCGCTGGCTCGACGCGTGCGTCTTCCTCGACCCGACGACGCTCCAGTGCCGGATCCACGACGACGACCGCTACCCCCGGACCTGCGCGACGTACCCGGGACACAACCTCGCGCTCGACGCCGAGACCGAGTGTGAGCGCGTCGAGGCCGCCGGCGGCGGCGACCGCCTCCTCGACGGGGAGCCGCCGACGGACCTCCCGGCGCCCGCGTTCGGCCCGCAGGCGCTCGGCACGACCGTCTTCGCGTATCCGGACCCGGACCGCCTCGACGGGACGATCGACCGGATCCGGAGCGGCTCGCTCACCGCCGACGACCGCGCCCGGTTCGTCGGAGCCGCCGTCGGCTCGCGTCCCGGCTCGCTGTCGGTCGACCGCGACCGCATGGCCGAGGCGCGCGCCCTCGCTCGCGACGCCGACTCGTGGGCCGGCCGCGCGATCCGCGAGTGGACCGAGCGCGCCGGCGGAGACGGCGACCCGGTCGACCGCGACCCGGAGGACCGCGAGCGGTTGGTTCGCTACCTGGAGGACGACGCCGGCGCGCCCGGCACGCCGGGGTGGGGCGAGTGAACGGGAGCGACCGCCGTCGCCGCTAGGGCTCGTCCGCGACCCGTCGCACCGCGAGCGCCCCCTCGCAGGTGCACTCGTCGGCACACTTCGGGCACTCGGCGGCGGACCGGTCGAGCGGCTCGCGGTGGACCGTCTCGTACCCGTGCCCGTCGAACAGCTTCTCCGGGGAGTCGTCGCCGCCGTGGTACCACGAGTCCGCGACGAACAGGTCGACGCCGCGCGCCGCGCCGATGCCGTGGAGCCGTTCGAGGAGTCGACTCCCGATTCCGCGGCCCGTGGCGCCGTCACGGACGTACCCCATCTCCAGGTGACCGTACCGCTCCGCGGCGGGAAGCAGGTCGGGGTCGTCGAAGAAGTACATCTCGTCGGCGACGGCGGCCGGGTCCGCGAACTCGCGGAGCGCCATGACGCCGAGGATCGCGTCGTCGCTCCCGGCCTCCACCGCGACCAGCACGTGGTACGTCGGGTCGTCCAGTCCGAGGTCGACGCCGTACGTGCTCCCCTCGCTGAAGTGCGACGTGATGAGCTCCTCCAGCGGCTCGGCGTCCTCCGGTCGGGGGTCGCGGATCGCGATCTCGTCCATCTTCCGGGAGTACACTTTCCCGGGCCAAGAGGGGTGCGGTATCGGACTCGGTTCGACGCGCGTTGGGCTCGTTCGCGTCCCGGGTCAGTCCGCCGTCGACAGGATCCCGTAGCTTTCGAGCACCTTCCCGAGCCGGAACATGGAGGCGACGACGGCGTCGCACACTGGCCGGACCGCGTCCTTCGGCACGAAGCCGACCGCGAGCCCGGCCACCTCCAGCATCGGGAGGTCGTTCGCGCCGTCGCCGACCGCGACCGTCGAGGCCATCTCGACGCCGAGGTCGTCCGCGAGCGCCGCTAGCGCGTCGTCTTTCGTCCCTTCGATGAGCGGCCCCTCCGCCTCGCCGGTGAGCGTCCCGCCGGCGGTCGGCAGGCGGTTGGCGACGACCGTGTCGGCCGCGACGCCCTCCTTCGCGAGCGCGCGCTCGACCCCGCGCTCGAACCCGCCCGTGAGTACCGCCACGTGGTGGCCGTCGGCCTGGAGGCGCTCGATCAGCCGGGCGGCGCCCGGGCGGAGCGTCACCTCGTCGAACGCGGCCGCGACCGCGTCCTCCTCGAGACCGCCGAGCAGCTCCGCCCGCTGGTACAGGCTCTCGGCGTAGCTGAGTTCGTCGTTCATCGCCCGCTCCGTGATCTCGGCCACCTCGTCGGCGACGCCCGCCCGCTCGGCGAGCAGGACCGTCATCTCGGAGTCGGAGAGCGTACCGTCGAAGTCGAACGCGATGAGGCTCATACGCCACGTTCGGCCCGGCAGGGTTTTTAACCGCGTGGTCGCGCTCGGGATGTCGGCCCCGGTTCGGCGCGTGGTTCTCGGTTCGGTACGTCGGTCCCGGTGGCCTTTTTGCCCGCCGGGGCCGTCGACTCCCACATGGACCGGACAGACGCGAACCGGGCGGACGTGGACGTCGACGACCTCCTGAAGGTCATCCTCGGGCTCGCTATCGCGTGGCTTCTCCTGGAGATCATCGGCACGGTACTGGATCTCACGTTCGCGCTGGTGGACGCCCTCCCGACGCTGATCGTCGTCGCGATTGTCGCCCTGATCGCCTTACGGCTCACCGATCGGATCTGAGGCGTGTTCAGCCTGAACGTTCCGATCCCGCCCGCGATAGGCGACGTCGCGGCCGATCTCCACCCGAAACTCTCGGGGTTCGATCGGGTGCGCGACCGGCACACCCTCGTCTGTAAGCGGTTCGGGGAGGCGGACGTCTCCGACGAAGCGACGTCCTCGAGATCGGAGGCCCTCGCGACGCTGCGCGAGGATCTCCGCCCGCGGCTCGCCCGGACCGACCCGTTCGAGGTCGCGGTGACCGGCGTCGACGTCTTCGACGCGCCGGCCGCCGGCTCGCGGCCGGTGGTGTACCTCGCCGTCGAGAGCGACGGGCTCGTCCGGCTCCACCGCCGGCTGTGCGCCGCCTACGGCGCGATCGAGGGGATCGAGGGCGACGCGTACGTCCCGCACGTCACCGTGGCGCGCGGCGGGAGCCCAGAACCGGGCGTCGTGGCCGACCTCGTCGCCGCCGCGTTCGACCCGATCCGGTGGCGGGTCCACGCGCTCGAGGTGTACGACCCCGAGTTTCGCGAGGTCGTCGCGACGCTCGAGCTATAACCGCTCCCTGAGCGTCCGGGCCGTCGCGTCGCCGACGCCGTCGACGTCGGTGAGGTCGGCGGCGGAGGCCTCGCGCACGCTCTCGACGGAGCCGAACCGGCGGAGCAGCCGGCGACGGGTCTCGGGGCCGACGCCCGGCACGTCGTCGAGGACCGTCTTGACCTCGTCGCGGACGGTCTGGTGGTACGACACCGCGAAGCGGTGCGCCTCGTCGCGCACCCGCTGGAGCAGGTGGAGCTCGGGGTCGTCGTCGGGCCACCTGCGCGTCCCGGTCGACGTCACCACCAGCTCCTCGGCCTTCGCGAGCGCGACGGCGGGCACGTCCCAGCCGGTCTCCGCGAGCGCGTCGCGGGCGGCCTCGAGCTGTCCCTCGCCCCCGTCGATGAGCAGCAGGTCGGGGTCGGGGCGGTCGTCCCGGCCCTCGACGGCGCGCTCGGCGCGCCACCGGATCAGCTCGCGCATGTTCGCGTAGTCGTCGTTGCGGTCGGTGAGCTTCTTCCGGCGGTAGTCCGCGGTCTCGGCGCTCCCGTCGACGAAACAGACGTTCGAGCCGACCACCGCGGTCCCCTGCGCGTGGCTCACGTCGAACCCCTCTATCCGGACGGGGCGATCGATCCCGAGCCGGTCGCCGAGCGCGCCGACGGGGTCGTCGCGGCCGTCGCGCTTGCGGGCGTTCTTGAGGGCGAGCTCGACGAGCTTCGCCTCTCGGCCCGCCCCGGGAACCCGTACCGCGACCCCCTCCGCCTCCAGCCAGTCGACCACGTCCGGGTCCGACGGGCGCTCCGCGAGCAGCACCGCGTCCGGGAACTCGCGCTCGGCGTAGTACTGCGTGAGGAACGCGGACAACACCGCGGCGGGCGTGTTGGCGCCGGGGTCGGCGCCACCGCTCCCCTCCGCGTCGCCGACGGCGGCCGCTTCCGCTCCCTCGTCGCCGACGGCGGCCGCTTCCGCTCCCTCGTCGCCGTCCATCACCGCCGCGTTCAGCCGGTGTCGACTGCGGTCGACGAGCTGGCCGCGCTCGCTGTGGAGCCGGGCCACGCGGGCGTCGTCGCCCTCGACGGCGGCCGCGAGCACGTCGACGGTGCGGTCGTCGGACCGGTCGCTGACCGCCTCGCCGCCCTCGCCGTGGAACGCCTCCACGGCCTCCAGTCGGTCCCGTAGGTTGGCGGCCCGCTCGAACTCGGCGCGCTCGGCCGCGGCCTCCATCCGTCGTCGCAGGGGATCGGCGAGGACGCCCGTCTCGCCCTCCAGGAACCGCCGCGTCGCGGCCACGTCCTCGGCGTAGCTCTCGGGGTCGATCTCGGCGGTACACGGGGCCGAGCAGATCCCCATCTCGTAGTCGAGACACGGCCGATCCCGGTTCGCGTACTTGTGGTCCGAGCAGCCGCGGAGCCGGTACTCGTCGCGGATCGCCTTCACCACGGTCTCGACGCGACCCACGTTCGTGAACGGCCCGTACGCGACCGCTCCCTCCTCGGGGTCGCGAGTCACCTCGATCCGCGGCACCGGGTGGTCGGTGAGCGCGATGAGCGGGTACGACTTGTCGTCTTTCAGCCGGACGTTGTACCGCGGCTGGAGCCGCTTGATGAGGTTCGCCTCCAAGAGCAGGGCCTGCGTCTCCGTGTCGGTCACCGCAAACTCGATCCGGTCCGCCCGCCCGACCATCCCGCGGATCCGCCCCGAGCGCGGGTCCGCGTACGAGCGCACCCGGGCGCGGAGGTCGACCGCCTTCCCGACGTACAGCGTCGTCTCACCCGCCCGGAACTGGTACACGCCGGGCTCGGTCGGGAGGTCCGCGGCCCGCTCGCGCACGGCGTCGGCGTCCATCGCCCTCCGGTAGCCGCCGGACGCGTTTGAACGCTGCGGGCGCCGGGGGCCGCCGTCTCGGTGACCGCAGGCCACTGCCGCCCGACGCCTCACGGAGTTATCAAATATGAATACCAGGACGGACCGTTTATGATGGCGGTTCGGAGACGGTCACGTAGACATGACGGGGATCAGCGGGCTCTTCCAACGCGTGCTCGGGCGAGGGCGGGACTCGCGGTCGGTCCCGGACGGCGGCGTCGTCGTCGACGATCCGGGCGCCGGATCGAGCGCGGCTGGCGCGACCGAGCGGCCGGCCGGAGCGGAGGAGGAAGCGCACACGGTGACCGACGAGGTCGGCGTCGACCGCGCCAAGACGCTGGCGAGGGCGGGCTTCGAGCAGGTGTTCGACGCCACGAGCGTCCCGACGTTCATCCTGGACGCCGACGGCAACGTCGCGGAGTGGAACGAGTCCATCGTCTCGCTCACCGGGAGCGAGCGCGAGGACGCGATCGGCTCCAGCCACGTCTCGGAGCTGTTCTACCCAGACGGCCGCCGAGCGGACACGCTGGCCGACAAGGTGCTCGACGCGCCGGAGAACGCCGACGAGGTGTACGGCGTCGAGCGCTGCGACTCGGCCCGGAACCGCTACCGCGACACCAGCACGATGGTGGACCGCCACGGCGAGGAAAAGCACATCGAGTTCACGGCGGCGCCCCTCTACGAGGACGACGACGTCATCGGCGTCACCGAGGTCGTGATCGACCGGACCGAGAACGTCAACGAGCGGGACGCCACCGGAGAGCTTGTCGCCGAGATCAGGGAGGCCGCGGAGGCGATCGGCGAGGGAGACCTCGACGCCCGCGCCGGTCACCGCGACTCCTTCGAGCACCTCGACGACGAGCTGGTCCGCGTCGTCGCCGTTGTCAACGAGATGGCGGAGAACCTCCGCGACCTCTCGGAGAGCGTCCACTCGAAGGCGCGCGACCTCGACGCGACCGTCGGGGACGCGAGCGCCGCGGCCGCCGACATCGCCGAGAACGTCGACGAGCAGAACGAGCTGTTGGAGGAGAGCGTCTCCGAGATGCAGTCGTTCTCGGCCGGGATGGAGGAGGTCGCCGCCACCGCGGACCAGGTCGACTCCGCCGCGGTCGCGGCCAGCGAGGCCGCCGACGAGGGGCTCGACGCCAGCGAGGACGCCCGCGAGGCGACCGAGGACGTCGTCGAGATCGGCGACGAGCTCGTCGAGAGCGTCGGCGCGCTCTCCGAGCGCATGGACGACATCGAGGAGGTGATCGAGGTGATCTCCGACGTGGCCGAGCAGACGAACCTGCTCGCGCTCAACGCCAACATCGAGGCCGCCCGCGCCGGCGACGGCGGCGACGGGTTCGCGGTCGTCGCCGAGGAGGTGAAGAAGCTCGCCGACGAGACCCGCGGCTACACCGAGGAGATCACGGAGAGCCTGGCCGAGCTGCAGGCGCAGTCGGACGAGACGAGCACCGCCGTCGAGCGCTCGCACGACCGCATCGAGGACGCCGGCACGGAGATCGAGACGGTGCTCGACTCCCTCGAGGAGATCGCCGACGCCGTCGACGAGGCCGCCGCCGGCGTCGCCGAGGTCGCCCGGACGACCGACGACCAGGCCGCGACGGTCGAGGAGCTCACCTCCTCGCTGGAGGCGGTCCGCGAGCGCTCCGACCGCACCGAGGACGCGACCGACCGCATCGTCCAGGCGACCGACGATCAGGAGGCCGCCGTCGACGAGCTGATCACTCGCGTCGAGCGGCTGGACGCCCGGTAGCGAGCGCGCTCTCGACGTCGGTAGCGAGCGCGCTTTCGGCGCCGCCGGCTCCCTCGTTCTCTCCGCCGCCGAACGTTTAACCCCGCCGAGTCCTTCGTTCTCGTATGTCCGCCACGCCGCCCGGACCCATCGGCGATCCCCTCTTCGGCAGCGGTCGCCGGTACGCGGCCGACCCGTTCTCGTTCCTGCTCGCGTGCGCCGACAGCTACGGCGACGTCGTCCGCTTCGACCTCGGCCCGCGCGAGACGTACCTGCTCACGAACCCCGCGGACGTCGAGCGCGTCCTCGTCGCCGACGCCGACCGGTACCGGAAGCCGCAGTTCGGCGACGACGCGATGGACGCCTTGCTCGGGAACGGCCTCCTCATGAGCGAAGGCGACACGTGGCAGCGCCAGCGGAAGCTGGCGAACCCCTCCTTCCACAACCGCCGGATCGGGGCGCTCGCGGGGACGATGGTCGAGCACACGGAGTCGCAGATCGCGGACTGGGCCGACGGCGAGGTCGTCGACGTCCAGCTGGAGATCGCTCGGCTCACGGTCAAGATCATCGTCTCGGCGATGTTCGGCGCCGACATAACCGACGCGGAGGTGAAGACGGTTCAAGAGAAGCTGGAGCCGCTCGGCGCCCGGTTCGAGCCCGACCCGCGCCGCTTCCTGATCCCGAACTGGGTGCCGACCCGGGAGAACCGCGAGTTCGACGCCGCGATCGACACCCTCGAGTCCGTGATCGACGGGATCGTCGAGCGCCGACGGGGAACCGAGCGCGACCCCGGCGTCGACCCGGCCGGCCCCGAGGGCGTCGCGGTGCGCGGCCCCGCCGGGGACGGCGACGGCGCCCTGCCGATGGACCTCCTGTCGGTCCTGCTTCGCGCTCGCGACCGGGGCGAGCAGACCGATCAGAACCTCCGCGACGAGCTGGTGACGATGCTCCTGGCCGGCCACGACACGACCGCGCTCGCGCTGACGTACGCGTTCTACCTGCTCTCGAGGCACCCGGAGGCCCGAGCGCGCGTGGAGGAGGAGGCCGATGCGGCGACCGGTGGCGGTCGCACAGCGGACGACCCCCCGACCGCGGCCGACGCCCGCGAGATGCGGTACACCGAGCGCGTGCTCACCGAGTCCATGCGGCTGTACCCGCCCGTTTACGCCCTGTTCCGCGAGCCGAAGCTCGACGTGAAACTGGGGGGATACCGGATCCCCGACGGCTCCGCACTGATGCTGTCGCAGTGGGTGATCCACCGGTCACCGCGGTGGTACGACGACCCCGAGACGTTCGACCCCGACCGGTGGAAACCGGACCGTCGGCGCGGGCGTCCGCGGTTCGCGTACTTCCCGTTCGGCGGCGGCCCGCGCCACTGCATCGGGAAGGCGTTCTCGCTGCTGGAGGCGAAGCTGATCCTCGCGGCGGTCTGCTCGCGGTACCGGCTCGACTACGAGGGGCCCGACCTCTCGCTGCGGGGGTCGCTGACGATGCACCCGGACCACCCGGTGCCGATGCGGATCCGCGAGCGCTGAGCGAGACGGCGAGGCAGGGGTAGTTTATCGGTGATACCGAGCCAACCACGCACCCGTCCATGCGCGCGTTCTTCGCCGTCGACCTCCCCGCATATATCGCCGCCGAGTTGGCGGACGTACAGGCGCTGTTCGAGGGCGTCGAGGGGCTTCGGTTCGTCGACCCCGCGCAGGCGCACGTGACCCTGAAATTCCTCGGCGACGTCGACGAGCCCGGGTCCCCGTCCCTCGACGAGGTGATCGCGGCCGGCGAGCGCGCGGTCGCGGCCGCCGAGACGGGTCCGTTCGAGTGCTCCGTCGGCGGGCTCGGCGTCTTCCCGAGCCTCGACTACGTCTCCGTCGTCTGGGCGGGGGTCGACGACGGAGCCCCGGAACTGACCGCCCTCCACGAGGCGCTGGAGGGGGAGACGACGGCGCTCGGGGTCGACCCCGACGAGCACGCGTTCACCCCGCACGTGACGCTCGCCCGGATGCGCGACGCCCGCGGAAAGGAGCTCGTGCGCGAGGTCGTCCGCGAGCGACACCCCGAGATCGGCCGATTCACCGTCGACGCGGTCCGGCTCGTGTCGTCGACGCTGACGAGCGAAGGCCCCGAGTACGAGACGGTCGCCTCGTTCTCGCTCGGATAGCTGCGGACCGCTCGATCGCCATCCGCAGCCCGGGCTCACTCGCTCCGCCCGCGCTCACTCGCTCCGCCCGCGCTCACGCTCCCCCTCGGCCTCGTCGTGCTCCTCGTCGTCTGCGCCTCCGTTCGCGTCCGCGGCGGCCGCGGTCGGCGACCCGGCGGCGTCACCGTCCACGCCGGGGTGTTCGACGCGGATCCGGGTCACCCGCGTCGGGGTCGCGCCGGTGACGGTGAGCGTCACGCCGCCGATCGCGACGCGGTCGCCCTCGGTCGCGATCCGGCCGACGCGCTGGGTGATCAGCCCCGCGACCGTCTCGACGCCGCCGTCGACGGGGAGGTCGAGTCCGAGCGTCTCGTTGAGGTGCGCGACGGTGGTCCACCCCCGCACCACCGCGGCGTCGGGCGCCACCACGTCGACGTGGTTCGTCTCCCACCGGCCGACGAGTTCGCCGACGATCTCCTCGACGACGTCCGCCAGCGTGACGATTCCCACGACCGCGCCGAACTCGTCGACGACGATCGCCAGCCGCCGCCCCGACGACCGCAGCTCGGCGAACAGCTCGTCGACGGGCTGGGTCTCGGGAACGAACGTCGGATCGCGGAGGGCGCTCGAGAGCGGCTCGCCCCGCTCGTGGGCGCCGATAGCGTCGCGGACGTCCACGATCCCGACCACGTCGTCGCGGTTCTCGCCGTAGATCGGCATCCGGGTGACGCCCTCTCGGCCGGCGGTCGAGAGCACGTCCGCCGGCGTCGCGGTGTCCGGGAGCGCTACCATGTCGGTGCGCGGGACCATCACCGCGGAGACGCGGGTCGACTCCAGGTCGAGGACGCCGCGGATCATCGCCCCCTCCTCGGGGTCGATCGCGCCCGCGGCCTGCCCCGAGAGCACGAGCGTCTCGATCTCCTCGCGGGTGAGGTACGACTCGATGTCGGACTCGCCGCCCGTGAACCGGTTGACGACGCCGGAGAGCGCCTCGAACACGTACAGCACGGGCCGGATGACGCGCTGGATTGCCACGACAGGTCGAGAGACGCGGAGCGCGTGCTTCTCGGCGTTCGCCACCGCGTACGACTTCGGCGCGATCTCTCCGAAGACGATGACGAACACGGAGGTGACCAGCGTCGAGCCCGTGGCCGCCTCGCCCCCGGAGAACCCGAACCGGACGAACACGGCGGTCGCGACCGAGGCGGCCGCGATGTTGGCGACGTTGTTGCTCACGAGGGCCGTGACGAGGAAGCGGTGCGAGTCCGCCCGCAGCGCCGAGAGCGCCCGCGCGCCGGGCACGTCGGCGGCGACGAGCGAGTCGACCCGGTGGCTCGCGACCGAGAAGACGGCGAGCTCGGAGCTGGAGAAGAAGGCGCTGATCCCGGTCAACACGAGGATGGCGGCCACGCCCGCGAACGCGATCGTGATGTCCATACCGAGCCAAGCGGGCGAATATAAATGGGAGTACCGGCGCGTCCCGGTGAGCGCCCGACCGAGGCGGGCGCTCACCGCCGGCGCGAGGGAGGCGGTGGGTCGGCGCGGCTCCGCCCGCGCCGACCCGACCGCCGAGGCTGGGGAGGCGCGAGGTGCAGAGCGGTGCCGTGCGGTCGCGGATGGGGTACAGTTGCGGGCAGGGTGTGGTTGCGGCCGGAGAGCGATCGCGAGTGAGGGGAAATCGCGAGCGGGGCGGTTCGATCCGGTTCGATCTTGGGAGTGACTAGGGAGACGAGGAGTGAGAACCAACCCCGAACCGAGGTCTATACATGAATACGTATTCTCCAGTCGAAACGAAGGGGTAGATACCCATAGACTCGGATCCGTTTGCGCGGCAAAACGGCGCGATGAGGAAAGCGTTAACCCCCCGCCGCAGGTGGATCCGGACATGAAGGTACTCGTGACCGACCCCATCGCGGACGCGGGGTTGGATCGACTCCGAGACGCCGGCCACGAGGTCGAGACCGACTACGAGGTCGAGGGCGAGGCGCTCCTCGACGCCGTGAGCGACGCCAACGCGCTCATCGTTCGCTCCGGGACCGAGGTAACCGAAGCGGTCTTCGAGGCCGCGCCGGAGCTCGTCATCGTCGGTCGCGCCGGGATCGGCGTCGACAACATCGACATCGAGGCCGCCACCGACCACGGGGTCATCGTCGCCAACGCCCCGGAGGGGAACGTCCGGGCCGCCGCCGAGCACACGGTCGCGATGACGTTCGCCGTCGCGCGCTCGATCCCGCAGGCGCACGGCCGCCTCCTCGGCGGTGAGTGGGCCAAAGGCGAGTTCCTCGGCACCGAGGTCAACAACAAGACGCTCACCATCGTCGGGCTCGGCCGCGTCGGCCAGGAGGTCGCGAAGCGGCTCGACTCGCTCGGGATGGACCTGGTCGTCTACGACCCGTACATCTCCGAGGAGCGCGCCGAGCGGCTCGGCGCCGAGCTGGTGGAGGACCTCCACGAGGCGCTCGGACGCGGCGACTTCGCGACGATCCACACGCCCCTCCTCCCCGAGACCGAGGGGATGATCGGCGAGGACGAGCTGGCCCAGCTGGAGGGCGGCTACCTCATCAACTGCGCCCGCGGCGGTATCGTCGACGAGGACGCGCTCGCCGAGGCCGTCGGCGACGGCGTCCTCGCGGGCGCCGCGCTCGACTCGTTCGCCGAGGAGCCCCTCTCGCAGGACTCGCCCCTGCTCGACGTCGAGGAGATCGTCCTCACCCCGCACCTCGGCGCCTCGACGGAGGCGGCCCAGGAGAACGTCGCCGTCGACACCGCGGAGGCCGTGATCGCCGCGTTCGACGACGAGCCGGTGCTCACCGCGCTCAACGCCCCCTCCGTCGACGAGACCGCGTTCCCGCGGATCAAGCCGTACATCGCCGTCGCGGAGACCGCCGGCAAGGTCGCCGCGCAGCTGCTCGACGGACGGATCACGGGCGTCGAGACGACCTACGAGGGCGACATCGCCGCGGAGGACGTCGAGCTCGTCACCGCGAGCGCCCTGAAGGGCGTGTTCGAGCCGCTGGAGTGGCAGGTGAACGCCGTGAACGCGCCGCGGCTCGCGGAGGAGCGCGGCATCGAGGTGACCGAGTCGAAGACGCGCCAGACCGAGGACTTCCAGAGCCTGGTGCGCGTCACCGTCCACAACGGCGAGGACTCGATCGCGGTCGAGGGCACGCTCTTCGCGGGCGAGGACCCGCGCATCGTCCGGATCGACGGGTTCCGCGTCGACGCGGTCCCGTACGGCCACATGCTGGTCGCGCGCAACACCGACGAGCCGGGCGTCATCGGGCTCATCGGGACCGTCCTCGGCGACCACGACGTGAACATCGCCGGGATGTACAACGCCCGCGAGACGCAGGGCGGCGAGGCGCTCACCGTCTACAACCTCGACCAGGACGTCCCGGACGCCGCGATCGAGGCGCTGCTGGCCGACGGCCGGATCGTCGAGGTCACCGAGATCACGCTGGACGACGCCGACGAGCGACAGGCGGAGTAGACCGCCAGGGACCGGCCGCCGTGATGTCGTGCGCTCCGCGACCGTTCCGAGCCGTGGCGCTACGGGACGAGACGAGCTGTGCTGAACTGCGCTGAGATGAGTTGAACTGAACGCGTCGACGCCCCGGAGATATACTTATGAACGAACATGATAATCATTCAATGACATGGTAGACGCCGACGTCCACGTCCTCGACCGCGGCGGGCTGTACTGCGACATGAACTACATGATGGAGGCGAACACCATCGGGAGCCACGACGAGCCGAATCCCGACACCGAGTACGACGAGATCCCAGTGTGGAACCTCGTCATCGATCACCCGGAGGCGACGATCCTCTGGGACACGGGCTCCCATCACGACGCCGCCGACGGCCACTGGCCGGAGGGGCTCACGCAGGCGTTCTACCCTCACGACGCCAGCGAGCACCGCCTCGACGACGACCTGGAGGCGGCGGGGTACTCGCTCGACGACATCGACGTGGTGTTCCAGAGCCACCTCCACCTCGATCACGCGGGCGGGCTGGAGTTCTTCGCGGGTACCGACACCCCCGTGTTCGTCCACGAGGAGGAGCTGAAGTTCGCGTACTACAGCGCGAAGACCGACGAGGGGAGCGCCGCCTACGTGCTCGACGACTTCGATCACGACCTCAACTGGCGGGTGCTCCACCGCGACCGAGAGGAGCACTTCGCCGACCTGGAGTTCGTGCGGTTCCCCGGACACACGCCCGGACTCACGGGTTCCGTGATCCACCTCGACGGCGACGGCACGGTCGTCTTCACCGGCGATCAGGCCTACATGACCGAGAACTACGAGAACGGTGTCCCGCTCGGCGGCCCGCTCGTGTGGGGAAAGACGGAGTGGGCCGAGAGCATGAACCGCATCCGCGAGCTGGAGCGCCGTCACGACGCCGAAATCGTCTTCGGTCACGACCCCGAGCAGTTCGCGGCGATCCAGCCGGGGTGGGGAGTGTGAGCTACCAGCGCTCCGTCTCGGCGGACCCCCACGAGCTCTCGCCGGAAACCGTCTGGGAGGTCCGGATGCCCGCGATCCGGGTCGGCGCCGGCGCGGCCGACGAGCTCGGCTATCAACTCGGTCAGCTCGGGCTCGACGGCGACGGTCGCGGACTGATCGTCACCGACGGGGACCTCGTCTCGCTGGGTCACGTCGACCGCGTCGCCGACGGGTTGGAGGCCGACGGGTTCGACGTCGACGTGTACGACGACGTCGAACGCGAGCCGAGCATCGCGGCCGTCGAGGAGTGCATCGGGTTCGTCCGTGATGAGATGGGTGCGGACGGGTACGACTTCTACCTCGGACTGGGCGGCGGCAGCTGTATGGACACCGCGAAGGCGGCGCGGGCGATCGTCGCCAACGGCGGCGACGTGCTCGACTACGTGGCCGCGCCGACCGGCGCGGGCGAGGACCTCACTGAATCGGGTCCCCCGCTGATTCTGTTGCCGACGACCGCGGGAACGGGCTCGGAGATCTCGCCCGTGGCGATCCTCTCTGTGACAGAGAAGGACATCAAGGAGGGGATCTCCAGCACGCACGTCCGGGCGGACGCCGCGGTGCTCGACCCGCGGCTCACCACGACGCTGCCGCCGGATCTCACGGCGAAGACCGCGATGGACGCGCTGGGCCACGCGATCGAGGGATACACCACCCACCGCTACGACGATCTGCTCCGGCCGGAGGACCCGGCCGATCGACCGGTGTACGCGGGTCGAACCGGATTCACGGAGATGTTCAGCGAGAAGGCGATCGATCTCCTCTCGTCGAACGTGCGCCGCGTGGTCAACAACGGCGACGACATCGAGGCCCGCGGAGCGATGTTGAAGGGCGCGCTGTTCGGCGCCATCGCCGGTCTCACCGCGGGAGCGAGCCTCGCGCACGCGATGGCGTACCCCGTCGGCAACAACTATCACACGTACCACGGTGAGACGATCGCGGCGCTCACGCCCGCGAGCACCCTCGGCTACAACGTCGCCAGCGACCCGCCGCGGTTCGCGAGGGTGGCGGAGATGCTCGGCGCCGACACGTCGGGGATGAGTACCCGCGACGCCGCCGACGAGGCCCGCGAGGCGTTCGTACGGCTTCAGCGGGATCTCAACGTGCTGCCGAGCGGACTCAACGAGCTGGCAGGGATCACCGTCGACGACGTCGGCGTGCTCGCCGAACGCACCGTCGAGAGCCAGCAGCGACTGCTCCGGTGTAACCCGCGACCCGTGACGAAGGCGGACGTCGAGGAGGTGTTCCAGGACGCGCTGTACAACTGGGAATAGCGAGCCGGCGGTTCGCTGGACGCCGGCCGATCAGTCGCGCAGGTGCTCGACGACCGCCTCGACGTCGTTCGGGACGGGTTCGGGGTCGCCGCCGGCCTCGTAGGCGGCGTCGGGGTCCTTCAGGAGGTGGCCCGTCGTCAGGCAGACCACCTGCTCGTCGTCCTCGACGACGCCCCGACGGCGCAGCTTCCGCAGGCCGGCGAGGCTCGCCGCGGAGGCGGGCTCGACGCCGACGCCCTCCTCGGCGAGGTCGCGCTGCGCCTCGGTGATCTCCGAATCGCTCACGGCGACGGCGGTGCCGCCCGTGTTGCGAATTCCGGGTATCGCCTTCGGCGCGTTGACCGGGTTGCCGATGCGGATCGCGGTCGCGCGCGTCTCGACCTCCTCCCACCGGCGGACCTCGTCGTTCCCCTCTTCGATCGCCTCGACCATCGGCGCGGCGCCCTCGGCCTGCACGCCCGTCAGTTTGGGGACCTCGTCGACGTCGAGCGCGCCCGACTGGACGAGCTCGCGGAACGCTTTATAAAGAGCAGCGGTGTTGCCCGCGTTGCCGACGGGGAGGACGATCCGGTCCGGGAAGGCCCCGTAGTCGTCGCGGAACTCCTCCAATATCTCGAAGCCGATCGTCTTCTGACCCTCCAGGCGGAACGGGTTCAGGGAGTTGAGCAGGTACGCCTCGCCGCGGGCGGCGAGCTCCTGGACGATGTCGAGGCAGGCGTCGAAGTTGCCGTCGACCTCCAGGATGCGGGCGCCGTGGAGGCTCGCCTGCGCGACCTTCCCGGCGGCGACCTTCCCCGCGGGGAGGAGCACGAGCGTCTCCATGTCGCCGCGCCCGCCGTAGGCGGCGAGCGCGGCCGAGGTGTTCCCGGTGGAGGCGCACGCGAGCGCGCCGACGCCGAGCTCCTTCGCGACCCGGACGCCGACGGTCATCCCGCGGTCCTTGAACGAGCCGGTGGGGTTCATCCCCTCGTGTTTGATCCGGAGCGCGTCGACCCCGACCGCCTCCTCGATCCGCGGGACGCGGTGGAGCGGGGTGTCCCCCTCGGGGAGCGTGACCCCCAGATCGAAGGGGAGCGCCTCCCGGTAGCGCCAGACGCCGCGGTCGGGGCCCTCCGAGGACGCGCCCGACCCGAACTTCTCGAACGTCGGCGGGTCGGCGTAGCGCACCTCCAACAGGCCATCGCACTCGTCGCAGGTGTACCGGACGTCCTCGAAGGGCGCGAACGTCTCGTCGCACTCGATGCAGGCGAGCCACGCCCCGTCGGCTGCGCAGTCGGGCGCCGTCGGGGCCAGGGCGTCGATGGCGAGGTCCATTACGTCGCCGTCCGTGCCGGCGCGGCTTAAGCCGGGCGGTCGAAGCGGACATCGCCGGTCAGAGGGTGGGGAAGGAGAGCCGTCCGGTCAGTCGACGATGATTTCGGAGTCCTCGTCCGACCCGTCGCGGCCGGAGCCGAGCCGGTCCTGATAGCGCTGGATCCAGTCGGCGAAGCAGTCGGGACAGAGCCGCTGCGTGTCGATGTTCGCCCGGTCGACGCTCAGCCGGAGCGTCCGCGAGAGCGCGTCCGTCGTGGGCTCGCCGCAGCCGTCGCAGGGCTCGGTCGTCGGCGCGTCGCTCATACCGATCGGTGGCGGGGGTCCCTCTTAAAAGTACGTCGACGGCGGGGAGAGCGCCGGCGGGTACGGCGTCAGACCGTTCGGAACGCGCGGTCACCCGCGTCGCCGAGCCCCGGCACGATGAACCCGTCGCCGTCGAGGTGGTCGTCGATGGCGACCGTCAGCAGGTCCGCCTCGGGGACCTCCTCGCGCACGCGGACGAGGCCGTCGGGCGCGGAGACCGCCGAGAGGACGAACAGGTCCTCGAAGTCCTCGGCGTCGTCGAGGACGTGGTCGAGCACCGCACACATCGTCGAGCCGGTCGCGAGCATCGGGTCGGCGACGATAACGGTGTCGTCGGGACCAATCTCGGGCAGCTTCACGTAGTCGATGGAGATCGGGAACTCACCGTCGGTCATCCCGGCCTCCTCGTCGCGGCCGGCGGAGATGACGCCCTGCTTCGCGCGCGGGAACGCCTTCAGGAGCCCCTCGACGAACGGGGTCGCGGCCCGCAACACGTTGATGATCACCACGTCGTCGAGCCCCTTCACGCGCTCGCCGGTCGTCTCCTGGAGGGGGGTCGTCACCGGGACGTACTCCGTCTCCATCGCGCCGTCGATGATCTCGTAGCCGCAGATGCGGCCGAGCTTCACGAGCCCCTTCCGGAACGCGACCTGTTCGGTCTCGACGTCACGGAGCCGCGAGAGGGTGTCCTTCGCCAGCGCGTGCGTGATGAGGTACGCGTCGTCGCGGTCTTCGATCGTCATTGTCGGGAGAGGGACCGCGTTCGGCTTAAAACGTGGCGAACCCCGTCCACCGGCGGTCTCCGCCGGTGGGACCGACTCACCGCAACACCGCGGCGTACGTCACCCCGAAGAGGATCAGCGCGAGCGCGCCGACGTTCGCGGGGGTGAGCGCGGCCACGCCGAGCAGGTCGAGCCCCCAGACGACGGTCCACGCGAACCACGCGGAGAGGACCGCGTTCAACAGCAGGATCAGCCGCGGGTCGCCCTTCGAGCTCTCGACGCCCTCGCGGATCCCCTTCGGCTCCTCGCTCATACGGGAACCCGGAGTGACCGCCACTTAGCTCTTGTCCGTGGGGCCCGTACGTCGCGCATGCCCGTCGAGGTCCACGTTCACAACCGTCACGGGTCTCGGGTGGACCCGGTGCCGTTCCTCGTCACCGCCGGGCTCGCGTTCGCGTTCGCGCTCTCGTTCGGCCCGATCTACGGCCTCTCGTACGGTCTCACGCTCGCGACGTCGCTGGCGGTGTCGTCGACGGCCTTCGCGGTCGCGACCGCGATCGCCTACCAACAGCTCGTGCGGTGCGCCCCGCCGCTCGACGCCGGCCCGCTGCCGCCCGGACCGCGAGTCGAGCGGCTGCTGTACGCCGGGATGGGTCTCGGCGTCCTGATCGTCGCCCTCACCCTCCCGCTGCTCTGATCCGCCCTCAGTCCGGTATCGAGCTCTGAAGCGTTCACTACGACTGCGAATCGCGCGCCGAATACGGCGGGGAGTCAGTACGCGAGCGACGGTATCCCTCCAAACGACGTCTGAACGAGTCCGCAGCCTGATCAGTCGGTTCCGTTACAACCATACGCAGTTGACGATTCCCCCCGCTCCCGATCGCTCGATACAGTGACAGCGTCACGAGACCGGCTGGTCGTTCGGCTAAAGCCTTTTACAGTTATGAATCCAACATATTGGTCTATGGCTACTGAGGCGACGTTCACGGTTCCTGCGGACGAGTTCCCCCTGGGGACCGTGTTCGAACAACTCCCCGACGTGACGGTCGAACTGGAGCGACTCATTCCCGCACGGGACGTGCTCATCCCCTACTTCTGGGTGCGTGGTACCGAAGTCGACGATATCGAGAGCGCGTTCACCGAGCACCCGGGCGTGAAGGACATCCGGCTCGTTGACTCTGTCGCTGACGAGTACCTGTTACGCCTCGAGTGGGCGCTGGACTACGACGACGTGCTAACTGTACTGGCGGAGACCGGGGTACCCCTGATCGAGGGCACCGGGACGAAACAACAGTGGACGTTCAAGATCCGCGGTGATAATCGAAATGACATCTCACTCTTCCACGAACGCTGTCGAGAGCTAGGCATCCCGATCACGTTGACACAGTTGTACGCGCTCGCGCCGACTGGGACGACGGCCGAAACCGGCCTCACTGACACCCAACAAGAGGCACTGGTACTCGCCTACGAGCGCGGATACTTCGAGTCTCCGCAGGAAGTAACGTTGGAAGCGCTCGGCGAGGAACTCGGCATTTCACAGCAGGCCGTCGGCTCCCGTCTCCAAGGAGGGATCAAGCACGTCCTGGGGAGCACGCTCTCCGCCCTGCGGGTCGACTTCTGAGTGGGTGCGTAAAAACGGTTTGTGTCTGAAAATGGCATTTTGATTCCGGTGGGCCGTCCGCATTAGGACATGAGTTCGACGCCAACCGACTTCGACTCGGTACTCGACCTGTGTCAACATCAGCACCGTCGGATCGTCCTCGGGGTGCTCGCAGAAGAACAGCGGCCGGTGACGCTCAGCGACCTCACGCGGGCCGTCCTCCGGTACAACCATCATACGCACCCGACAGAGGCGTCTGAGGACGTTATCACGAAGACTCGCATCTCGTTATCCCATGTCCACCTCCCGAAGCTGGTCGAAGAAGGGTACGTACACTATGACACAGAACGCCAGCTCGTGGAACCGATCGAGCAATCAGCGCAGGTACAGCAGACCCTCTCTACGATCCTTGCTGCCGATTCCTCGCTCGATATGCCGGTAGACCGATAGTGCCGATCAGCCGCTCTCAGTTCGGGGGCAAACGCCAACCGCGATGAAATCGGGAGATATACAGACGCCAGAACACACTGACGGTGAACGTACGACCGATTGGCCGAGACCATCGGACGACCCGCAGCCTGCAACGTCGGGCTAGCCATCAGAGAGCGGTACGGGCCCGAGGCTACGCACTCGCAGAGGGGCGTACCTCTTCGCTCTCGAAAAACCGAAGCCAGCGATCCTCGATCTCGACCGTGTAGCCCTGATACTCGAAGGCGAGCCGATACGGAGTCGACGACTCGCTCGCGTGGGTCACGAACGAGTCTATCCCCTCCGGATCCACGCTGTCCCAGAGCGGTTCGAGCTCGGCTGCATCTCGGTCTGTCAGGTCGGCAATACTACTGACCACGATATAACTCGCCGATTGGTCGGTGGCCTCGTCCAAATCGACTTTGTACACGGGAAGTTTCCCGTCTCCGTTTTCTTGGATGTTCATGACAGTTACACAACAAAACCTTCGGTACTCTTCCAACGAGCCGAGTTGAACGTGAAGATACAAGGTTCTTACACCGAATATATTTGGTCTCTCATCTGGTTGGTTCTGTTCGTCAGCGGCGAGCGCCCGTCTCCAGGACGACCACCGGAACGCGGCTCGGGCTCGGGCGACCGGACGGAGTGGTCTCCGCTGCTGTGCGTACAGTTCACACAACAGCGGGAGCGTAACATGGCCTCCCTCGGGGGAGTCTCTATGGGGATATTCGACACGGTAACGAGCGTGCTGGAGGGGTCGACGCAGCGCGCGCCCGGAAACGCCGGCGACGACGGCTCGGAGGGTGTGACGACTGCGGCGTCCGGGTCCGGGACGTCGAGGTCGGCGCGGAGGGGCTCGACCGCGACGACGACGGGACGCCCGCGTGTCCCGACTGCGGCGAGTCGATGCGGTTCGAGCGCGCGAGCGGGACGGCTGCGCCTGCTGAGAGCGCCTCCGCGTCCTCACGGCACCGACCCTCGTCTCAGGGCTCGCGGAGCGCCAGCTCCCCGCCCTGGTCGGTCGGGAACGGGAACTCCCCGTCCGTCGCGGTCGTCGCGCTCGCGTCGTCCTCGAAGGCCGCCCACTCCGCGTCGTCGACGAGCGCGTCGTCGAGGCGCTCGCGGATCGCCGCCTCGTCGATGCCCGCCCCGATGACGACGTACTCGGTCAGGCGGTCGCCGTGCTCGTCGTCCCAGTCGAGCGCCGGTCGGTTCGAGCGCAGCATGTCGCGCTCCACGGTCGGGAGGCTCGCGATCCACGGGCCGAGCGCCGTGACGCGCACCGACGCGCCGGCCTGCCCGACCTGCTGGCGCTGGTCGGTGCCCGCGACCCACAGCGTCCCCTTCGAGCGGACGACGTCCGCGGGAAGGTCGCGCAGGACGGCGGCGATCCGGTCCGGGTGAAACGGTCGCCGGCGGCGGTAGGTGAAGGAGGTGACGCCGTACACATCGTCCGGGTGGCGGTGGTCGTGGTCGCCGTTCCCCTCACGGCGGTGGTCGTGGCCGTGGCCGTGGTCTCCCCCGTGGCCGTGGCCGTCCCCGTCGCCCCCGTGCTCGTGGTCCTCACGTCCCTCGGCCAGCGCCCGCTTCCACCCCGGCCGGCCGCCGAGCTCGCCAGCGTCGAACAGTCCGACGTCGAGGATTCGGTCGGGATCGACCGCGGAGAACTCGGCGACGACCGTCTCCGCGTCGGGCTGGAGCGCGCCCACCAGCTCGACCGCCTCGTCGAGCTCCTCGTCGGTACAGAGGTCGGCCTTGTTACACACCACGAGGTTCGACACCTCGACCTGCTCAACGAGGAGGTCGGAGAGCGGACGGGCGTTCTCGTCGTCGTCCGCGGCGACGCGCCGCTCGGGGACGGCGTCGCCCCCGAAGGCGTCAAGGAACTGTCGCGTGTCGATCACGGTCACCAGCGCGTCGACCCGGTAGCGGGCCGCCGCGCGCGACTCGGTCGTGAACAGCCGGGCGACCGGGGCGGGCTCGGAGATGCCCGACGACTCGACGACGAGCGCGTCGAAGGAGCGCTCGTTCGCGAGCCGGACCACCGCGGTCTCCAGGTCGTCCTGCAGCTCACAACAGATACAGCCGTTCGACAGCTCGGTGACGCCCTCGACGTCGACCTCCGACCCCTCGGCGATCAGCGCCGCGTCCACGTTGACGTCGCCCATGTCGTTGACGAGGACGGCGATGTCGCGGTCGCCGGCGTTTCGCAGCAGGTGGTTCAAAAGCGTCGTCTTGCCCGCACCGAGCCCCCCCGAGAGCACGGTCACCGGGATCCGGTCGTCCATGCGAGTGGCTCGGTGGGCGGGGCCCTTCAACTCCGCGGCGGCGGACGCGATCGATGTTCCCGGACGCGCGGGCGGTCGGCACGTTCCCGCCGGCTGGTGGAGCCCGACGCGGGGCGTTGGAAGCCGACGCAGGCGTTGGAAGCCAACGCGGGCGTTGGAAGCCGACACGTTGATACGTCGCGCCCCCGCACCGCCGACCATGTTCGAGTACGTGTCGGCGGTGAGCATGGTGGCAATCGCGATGACCGTCCTGATGGTCGTCGCGATGCTGTACCTCGTCTGGGGAGCGGTCGGCGAGGACGCGCACACGCCGACCCCCGACGACGGCGAGCGGCCGGAGCTCGGCGAGGGGGAGGAGACGACCGAGGCGCAGGGCGAGCTGGCCGCAGACGGGAACTCGGCCTGACCGGAGCTTCGCCCGACCGCGTTCCGACCGAACCGCTGACGAGCACCCGACGCGTGACCGCGACAGCTTTTACCGAGCGCCGACCGTCACGACCGATAATGACAGTCGCAGACCGGATCGACGCGTTCCGAGCGGCCCTCGACGAGTGGCTCCGCGGCCTGTATCACGGGATGATCACGCACCCGGCCTACGAGAAGATCGAGAAGGAGGCCGAGGACACGGAAGACGAGTTCATGCTCGCGTGCTTCCCGGACGCGTTCGGGATCCCCTCGCCGGTCTCGTACTACACCGCCGAACTGCTCCCGTACCTCGAAGACGAGTTCGAGGCGTGGGAGCGGCGGCTGTGGGACCGCGAGAGCCTCATCGAACGAAAGGGTCAGCAGTACCACTTTTGATGGAGCGGTTCGTCTTCTTCGGCGGAAAAGGCGGAGTCGGCAAGACCACGGTCTCGTGTGCGTACGCGTATCGCTGTGCGGAGGCCGGGCTGCGGACGCTCGTCGTCTCCACCGACCCCGCGCACTCGGTGTCGGACGTGTTCGGCCAGCAGTTCGGCGACGATCCGGAACCGGTCGACGGAGTAGCGGGGCTCGACGCGATGGAGATCGACCCCGAAGACGAGATGCAGCGGCACCTCCAGGAGATCCGGGAGGGGCTCTCCGAGCAGGTGTCGGCGGCGATGGTCTCGGAGATCAACCGGCAGCTGGAGATGTCACACGGGACGCCGGGCGCGTACGAGGCCGCCCTCTTCGACGCGTTCGTCGGCGTGATGCGCGAGGAGAGCGAGGCGTACGACCGCGTCGTCTTCGACACCGCACCGACCGGCTCGACGCTGCGACTCCTCGGGCTCCCGGAGTTCCTCGGCGACTGGATCGACCGCCTGCTGTACAAGCGAAAGCAGTCGATCGACCTGTTCGAGAAGGCCGCGATCGGCGACATGGAGCCGCGGCGCCTGATGGACGGCGACCCCGTCTTAGAGCGCCTCCAGCGCCGCAAGGAGTTCTTCGAGTTCGCCGGCGCCACGATGCGGAGCGACGCCGCCTTCTTCCTCGTGTTGAACCCCGACCAGCTGTCCGTCAACGAGACGGGCCGGGCGATCGAGGGGTTCACCGAGCGCGACCTGCGCGTCCGCGGGCTCGTCGCCAACAAGCTCACTCCGTCGCCGGACGCCGACGAGGAGGGGCGCGGCGCCAGCTACCTCCGCGAGAAGGTCGCGACCGAGCGCGAGCGGCTCGACCAGGTCCGCGAGGAGTTCGAGCCGCCGTTGGTCGCCGAGATCGAGTCGCGAACGCGGGAGGTCCGCGGGGACGTGCTCTCTGAGGTCGCGGCCGCGCTCGACGTCGAGACGGGGCAGCCGGCGGGCGCGCGCGAGTAAGGAACGCGCTCCGAGACGCGGAATCAACTGTTCGTGCCGAGAAACGAACCTCGACACGGCCACCTTCGGGCGATTTTTTCGGACTCCGACGCGTAACCATCACGGTCGAAGCCAATATTTAATACGTTCTTACCGAACCGAGTTCACGAGGCAGGGGAACTTATGACAAACGTAATATGGATCATCGTCGCTGTGCTCGCCACGTTCACCGTGGGATACATGGGGTACTCGCGCTACCTCTCGCGGTTCGTCGAACTCGACGACGAGCGGGAGACGCCGGCACACAAGTACGAGGACGGACAGGAGTACGTACCGTCGAAGAAGCCGGTACTGCTGGGGCATCACTTCTCGAGCATCGCGGGCGGCGCGCCGATCGTCGGCCCGATCACCGCGGGAGCCATCTGGGGGTGGGTCCCCGCGATGCTGTGGATCGCGATCGGCAACCCGCTGATGGGAGCGGTCCACGACTTCATCTCGCTGTCCAGCTCGATCCGCCACGAGGGGCGCTCGATCGGGTACATCGTGGGCCAGTACGTGGGCGAACGCGGGAAGAACCTCCTGTTGTGGTTCGCGTTCCTCACCATCATCCTCGTCGTCGCGGTGTTCGCGTTCGTCGTCGGCGTCGTGTTCAACGCGTTCCCGCAGGTGACGACCGCCAGCACCGTGTACGTGGTGCTCGCGCTGCTTTTCGGCGTGTACCTCTACCAGCTCAACGGGCCGTTCATTCCGGGGACGGTCCTGTTCGTCGCCGGCGTGTTCGCCGGCGTCTGGGTCGGCATCCAGTACCCGTTCGCGCTGTTCGAGCTCGCCGAGGGGAGCCACCCCGCGGGGACGTTCGTGCTGTTCAGCGGGAGCACGGGGAGCTGGGTACCCGCCGCGGGACAGATCGGCGGTAACGCCGCCGCGTGGGTTCCGATCGTGATGGTGTACGCCGGCATCGCGAGCGCGCTTCCGGTGTGGGTGCTGCTCCAGCCGCGCGACTACCTCTCGTCGTTCCTGCTGTACGCCGGCGTCGGCGGCGGCGTGCTGGCGATCATCGCCGGAACGCTCATCACGACCCCGGCGGAGCCGCTCACGATCGACTCCTCGATCGGCGTGTTCGAGGGCTTCTGGGGGATCGAGGCGGCGGGCCTCTTCCCGCTGTTCCCGCTGCTCTTCATCACCATCGCGTGCGGGACGATCAGCGGGTTCCACTCGCTCGTCTCGTCGGGGACGACCTCGAAGCAGCTCAACAAGGAGAGCGACGCCCGCCTGATCGGCTACGGCGGGATGCTCGGCGAGGGGCTGCTCGGCGCGCTCGCGCTGTCGACGCTCGCGGTCGCCGGCTTCGCCGGTGACGCCGCGGCCGGCGGCATCGGCGGCGCGCTGCCGAACTTCGCGACCGGCGGCGGGATCATCCTCACGAGCTTCGGGATCCCCCAGACCATCGGGAGCGTGTTCATGGCGCTCGTGCTCGTGAGCTTCCTGCTCACGTCCACCGACACCGCCGTGCGTCTGGGTCGGTACATGGTGGAAGAGATCGTCGGCATGGACGACGGGATGACCGTCTCCGGGCTCTCCGGCGGCCTCGGTGCGGTCGCCCGCGGTCGGTACACGAACCCGGTTATCCAGATCGGCATCGCGTACCTGCTCGTCGTCTCCGGCCAGTGGCAGACGCTCTGGGGGCTGTTCGGCGGCGCGAACCAGCTCCTCGCGGCGCTGGCGCTGCTCACCGGCACCGTCTGGCTCGCCAACTGGGACGAGTCCAAGCAGCTCGTCTCCACCGGCGTGCCGATGGCGATCATGGTCACGATCACCGTCCTCGGACTGGCGTGGATCGCGCTGTACAACAACCTCTACGTCAACCTGATCCAGGGCGGCGCCGAGGCGCTCATCCCGCAGCTCTCGTCCGCGGCGCAGATGATCCTGGGCATCGCGCTGATTTACCTCGCCCTGTCGCTCGTCCGGATCGGAGTCGGTAACCTCCGCTCTGCGAGGCGGGGGGAGGCGCCCGCGGTCGAGCCGAGCGACGACTGACGGCGACGCCGCTCCGCGGTGCGGTTCGTTTTTCGAACTCCGTTTTGTAAACCGGTCAGCGCCAGAATCGTTTCGCGAACTTCGAAAAGATCCCGTCGTCCGGCTTCCGGACCGGCTCCCACAACCGGAGCGCCTCGGCGCTGCCCGTGGCCTCGCTGGCGACGAGCCGCTCCTCGTCGGGCGCGACGGCGACGAGGTTCACCTCGTAGTGGCCGTAGTAGCCGAACTTCAGCAGCGTCCGGTCGCGGAACCCGTCGACGAACTCGGCGACCGCGTCCGGGATCCGGTCGGCGACGAGCACGACCGTGACGTCGGTGCCGTAGTGCTGTTCGTTCCCGTCGACTCGCTCGTCGGCGACGCCGTGGGCGAACTCCACGAGCCGCTCGAACTCGGCGACCGTCGGAGCGGCGACGCGCCGGGCGAACAGGTGCTCCATCACGTCGTGGTCCGCGTAGCTCAGGGCCGGGTGGAGGAACTGTTTCTGGTTCCGCATCCGCATCTCCGCGTACAGATCGAACCGCTCTCCGTCGACGACGACGTCGGCGTCGAGGTCGTAGCTGTACATGAGCCGGTCGGAGACGCGGTCGAGGTACTCGTCGTCGTAGTCGGGGACGTTCTCACGGATCTCGGCCGGCAGCTCTTCGGGGTCGCGGCGGCCGTCGCCCGCGCTGTCGCCCTCGCCGTCGGCCGCGTCACTCATCGCCCGGGTCGTAGGCGACCGCGTCGTCTGCGGCGGGCGGTGCGCCGATCGCCAGGACGGTCACCGGCCCGTCGGCGTCGGCCGCGTTGTACGCTCGCTGCGGACTCTCGGGGTCGACGACGAACAGGTCGTCCGCCGGGACCTCGTAGACGCCATCGGGCGTCTCCACCGAGAGGGTCCCGTCGAGGACGTAGAACGCCTCCTGTTGTGTCTCGTGGTAGTGGTACGCGAGCGGGAGCTGTTCGCCCGGCTCGGCGCGGAAGCGGTTGATCGCCGCGGCGTCGAGCCCGCCGGGGTCGGAGAGCTTACGGCACTCGCAGGGTCGGTCGGGCTCCGGTTCGACGGAGTCGATGTCGACGACGCGGTATCCCATGTGAACTCGTTCCACGGAGCGGGTGAAAAGGGCGTCGGGCCGGCTCCGGGACACCGGTGACCCTCCCTCTCGCCGGTGGACGGCCACGGCGGGCCGGCAGCGGGATTTATGCGCATCGGACGCCAACGCTCGGACGAGAACACGCATGTCCGACCAAGAGAACGCGACCGACGGCGAGATCCGGGCGGAGGCGTGCGGTCGGTGCTCGATGTCGACCGTCGTCGGCGCGGTACACGGCGACAAGAACGCCGACGAGCGCGCCAGTCACGACCCGTTCGCCGGCGGGCGGATCGAGGTCGACGAGTCGACGTTTCGGCGGGTGTCGCCGGGGGGGTTCCTCAGCGACCTCAAAGACCGCGTCGACGCGCTCGGTCGCCGCCTCTCGTACGGGAAATAGCGACCGACTCACGTCAGTTCGGGGAGACTTATACGCGTTCGTTCCGTACGGGGGGTAACTGATGGAAGAGAGCATCTCCGGCTTCAAGGTGCGCGGAGACTGGGGCGACGTCGTCGAGCACGGCGAGCGGATCGCCTTGGCGCTCCGGGAGACCGGCGCCGACGGCGACGCCTACTACGAGTTCGACGAGTGGCGACCCAAGTCTCACGAGCGCATCGACGAGGACGTGTCGGCGAAAACCGCCGAGCAGGCGTC